>NZ_JAAHHG010000526.1 GCF_010692555.1 Okeania sp. SIO3B5
TTGCTTTATCTGTACAAAAAAAGAAATATTGGTATTGGGTTACTAACCCATTAGAGTTACTACATCAACCACACTTGTATGAAGATTATTTGGAAAAGTTTGAAGATATCATAAAAAAAACGTCAAAAAAGTTATTTTCTTAGGGTGTTAATTACTTAATAATTGAACTATCACTTCATCGTTATAAAAATAACTTCTGACTTCTGACTTCTGACTTCTGACTTCGTTAAGATGTGGGGCTGTTTATTTTAGGGAAAATCAATCGTTATAAATCTTCAATAAGGGTTGAATAATTGAAAAATATTGAAAAATTAGGAATTATTTACCAATGGATATTTCAAGTATTAAGTGGCAAGTATTTTCAATTTTACTCTCAGTTAATTATTAATAAATACATCTCCTTGAAAAGAAGAGGATTGACGAAAAAGGGAAAATTTTTTCTTTTTTCTCTTTTAAAGGAGAGACTTTAAACCTTAATTATTCCGTAAGTCCTAGGGAGCAAAAAATGAAGAAAAACAACTGTATAGCAAGGAACGAGTAGGTTAGGACATAGATTGACGATCAACCCTAGACAGAGAAATACTTTTGCCTGTTGCCTGTTGCCTGTTCCCCGTTCCCTGTTCCCTGCTATAGAATTACTTGAGACTTATTTTGTAGCCTGAGCTAATTTTATCAGCAGCAGATGCAACTGTCTGACGAACATTGTCAGGAAGTGGAATATAACCTAAATCAGCACTTACCTTTTGACCCTCATTTAAGCCATACTCAATCATTTTTTCTATACCCTGAGCTTTAGCTGCATCATCATATTGGCCATAAATCAGCATCCAAGTGTAAGTAACAACAGGGTAAGAATCACCACCTTCAGGATCGCTAATAAAAGCACGCAGATTTCCTGGTAATTTCACTGCTGACAGAGTAGACTTAGCAGACTCCAGAGAAGCTTTGATATAACTGCCAGATTTATTTTCCAAAGCTGCAGTAGGAAGACCAGCACTCTTAGCAAAACCAAACTCTACATAACCTATGCCACCCTCTGTTTGACGAATTAAAGCAGCTACACCATCATTTTTTGCACCACCTACACCTGTAGGCCACTGAACTGTTTTTCCTTCGCCTACCTTCTGTTTCCACTCTGGACTAATAGCACTCAGATGCTTAGTAAAAACTCCTGTAGTTCCGCTACCATCAGAACGATGAACTACAGTAATTGCTAACTCTGGTAGACTCACACCAGAGTTAGCAGCAGCTATTTTGGGGTCATTCCACTTTGTTATTTTACCCAAAAGGATATCTACATAAGCTTCCCTGGATAATTTTAGGTTGGATACACCTGGTAAATTGTAAGCCAAGACAACACTACCTGCTGTCATAGGTAACATAATTACCCCTCTACCAACTTTGGCAATTTCATCATCTTTCATTGCCACATCACTAGCACCAAAATCTACCAGTTCTTGAGTAAATCTTTCGACACCAGCGCCACTACCAACTGATTGATAATCTACCTGAAGATCGGAGCGACTATCTCTCATATCGGCAAACCAACGCTGATATAAGGGAGCTGGAAAAGATGCACCTGCACCTACAAGGTTGACTTTTTGTTGAGCGAGGCCATATTTGATTCCGGTAATTGTAGTAGCTAGACCAATTGTTAAGGCTACTAAGGATACTTTGGAAGTATTACGAATTATTTGACTAAAATTGATACTAGGCGACATAACTATTAATTTGTGATATTGACTTTAAACACAAGACATAACGTTAATGCAAGTTGAACATATAGAGGTAAAAAATAGGTAAAAAATAGGTTAAATAAAAGTTAACAAATTTAGCTGAATCGCCTAAATATCTCAATTGAAGAAGGCAGAAGGCAGAAGGCAGAAGGGAAAATTGCATGGGGATGCCAACGACCCGCCACTTTTGGTCTTATAATACTAATTCCCAAAAGTATTGCTATACTTGGGTAATACTTCAGTTGTCAACTGATTGGTACAAGCAAAATTACTTTTTTGCTAATTTCAACTAAGTTAATGTTAATTATTCTTATGTTTGCTTCTCCCCCACTCCCCCACTGCCCTATTTCCCCTCCACCGGAGGGGGAGGGGCGAGGGGTGGGTTCCCTCCTCAACAAAATGTAGAAAAGTTTTTGAGAAATGGTATAACCCTAACCAATTTTAAGCACTGTGGGGTATTAAACCCATGAGAGAAAAGATAATTTCAAAGCCATAAAAGTCAAAAAAAATTAGTAAAAAAATTTGGTAAAGAAATTTGTAGGACTGAAGCTAGTACTGTAGAAATGTGGAAAAAAAATGCTAAGATTCTACGACATTAGATCAAATTATTACAATTAAAAGGCTAGTTGTGGTTCAAGCACCTCTATCAACTAATACAGAAACTAATACTAATTTCCTATCTTTGCCAGATAAGAAACAACATCTAGACACATGGCTGCAAAACTTGGCCGATCAAGTCATTTCTGGGTATCGTCTAAACCGAGAAGAGGCCATTACCCTAACCCAGATTGCAGAACAAGAAGATATACTCCTACTTTGTGAAGCTGCAGATCGAGTCCGTCAAGCCTGCTGTGGTAACGTTGTAGACCTATGTAGCATCATTAATGTCAAATCAGGAGGCTGTTCAGAAAACTGTAGCTTCTGTTCCCAATCAGCTCATCATCCTGGAGAAGCATCCCCAGTTTATGGCCTCAAATCCACAGAAGAAATATTAGCTCAAGCAAAGTCAGCAGAAGCTGGTGGTGCTAAAAGATTTTGCTTGGTTTCTCAAGGTAGAGGTATTAAGTATAACAGTCCCAAATCTACAGAATTTGAGAAAATTTTAGATACAGTACGGCAAATTATTGCTGAGACGAATATTAAGCCTTGTTGTGCCTTGGGAGAAGTAACACCAGAACAAGCTCAAGCATTGGCAGAGGCAGGAGTAACTCGCTATAACCATAATTTGGAAGCCTCCGAACAGTTTTACCCTGAAATAGTCACTACTCATAGCTGGAATGACAGGGTAGAAACGGTGAAAAACCTCAAAGCAGCAGGTATTCAGGCTTGTACAGGAGGTATTATTGGTATGGGAGAAACTTGGGAAAACAGGATAGATTTGGCCCTGGCTTTGCGAGAACTACAAGTTGAATCAGTACCCTTAAATTTATTAAACCCTCGTGAAGGTACGCCTTTAGGTGAACTGCCTAGATTAGACCCCTACGATGCTTTGAAGGCGATCGCTATTTTCCGTCTGATTTTACCAGAGCAAATTATTCGCTATGCTGGTGGCCGAGAAGCTGTAATGGGAGAATTGCAAGCCTTGGGCTTAAAGGCTGGTATTAATGCTATGTTGATTGGCCATTATCTGACAACTCTTGGTCAACCTCCAGAAACAGACCAAGCCATGCTTGAATCTCTAGGACTGAAAGGTGGGGAAGCTCCTATTCCTACTAATTAGGTTTGAGGTGGTAGAATAATTTTTTATATTCAGAAATAATTGTTAATTGCCGTGACAATTACAGTTCAATTACTTTGGGCAATTACAGGTTTACTCTTGACAATTGCTGCAACATTTTTACCTGCCTCTTTTGCAAGTCCAACTTGGATTTGGGAACAACAAGAAGTTAAAACTTTTTCCTTAGGAGTAACTTACCAAGTTGGTGCTGTTTTGTTTGTCGGTTGTTTGGGTGGAAAAAATGCTGCTGTTATTTCTCAAATTGCCTATATATTTTTAGGTCTAACTTTATTACCTGTGTTTAGTCAAGGTGGTGGTATAGGCTATTTGAGAGAACCTAGTTTTGGTTATTTATTGGGTTTTATTCCTGGGGCATGGATATGTGGAAATTTAGCTTTTCAAGTATATCCCAAGCTAGAATCATTAACGTTTAGTTGTTTATGTGGTTTGTTAAGTATTCATGTAACTGGATTAAGTTATCTAATTATTAGCAGTATTTTCGGCTGGAAAGAGGCAGGTTCATTATCTTTATTGGAAGCTATCTATAGATTTTCTATTTTTCCTTTACCAGGACAACTAGGAATTATATGTGCTGTAGCAGTTATGGCTTATTTACTACGACGTTTACTATTTTATTAGAGATAAAATATTCAATTAAAAGGTATCTTTCATTAATTGATAATTGATAATTGATAATTGATAATTACCTCTGGTTTTAACCGTTACGGAATTGAATATAAGGAAATATTATTTCGTAAGCATTCAGCCGTCAGCCATCAGCTATTGCTTTTAGTTTAGGATAAAAGCAATATTTAACTGTCTTACTACAAAAGTTGCCTCCCTTACCCTTAAAGTAAGTTGTTAATTTAAACACCGTCCTTTAAGGAGAGAGTCTTGTTGCTGATAGCTGACAGCTAATAGCTGAATGCTTACATTATTTCTTCTCTTAGTCCATTGGATAAAGAAAATAGAGAATACACTGGTGTTATCTCAGTATGGGGAAGTTAATGAGAAAAATAAGGTAGGCTGTACCCGAATTTACGCTTGTGAACTGGAAGAGGGCGGCCTCCCAGGTTGAAGCAAGAAGCAAACATCACCCACCCCCATCCCCTCCTGGGAGAGGAGCTAGAGGGGTGGGTCAGGTTTTACCCAGTGAGTGCCGAAATTGTGTAGGTATTGTACAGCAGTTGAATTAGAATCTTACAAATGGGAAACTTACGTATAATAGATAAGGTTTAGTAGGAATCTCCGCTACTTTAGCACTGAAAGGATGTTAACATAGCAATCTTAAAAAATTCTTGTTAAATTGCAGGATAAATTGAAATAAATATAATAAATCACTAACCTTGAAATTACACTTCAAAAAAAATCTTTTATTCTGGATAGCTGCTATTGTTAGCATTTTGCTAGACCACTTGACTAAATTTTGGGTGGTACAAAATTTTCAACTTGGAGAAAGCATGGTTTTGTGGCCTGGTGTATTTCATTTTACTTATGTGACTAATACTGGGGCAGCTTTTAGTTTATTTAGTAATGGTGGGGTATATTGGCTGCGATGGTTGTCTTTGATTGTTAGTCTTGGCCTAATGAGTTGGGCTTTATTTGGACCGAGATTTAATAAATGGGAACAACTGGGCTACGGTTTAATTTTAGGAGGGGCACTGGGCAATGGTATTGATCGGTTCATTTTGGGTTATGTTGTAGATTTTATACACTTTCGCCCCATAGATTTTCCCGTGTTCAATGTGGCAGATGTTTCGATTAATATTGGCATTGTTTGTTTACTTATTGCCACATTTTTTAGTGGAAGACCAAAACGTAGACCCCAATAGTAGAAGGAAGAAGTTTTTCCTTCTCTTCTAGATAACTAAAAATTTGGCGTTTGATATATCAAATACAGTAATAGCGACTGCAATAAATTGACTTTGATACGGTTAATCTCAAAGGCGCGATCGCCTCTGTAAAGTCTCCGGAAAAAGGTCAAATTTTTTATTTTTATCAAAATAATTGGGTCGTGCCACTCCATCTTGGCAAAATATTTTTGGAGGTTTCTAAGAACGGTGAGTATTCTGCCAAGGAGTGAAAATATCAGGAACGGGCAAGATGCCCATTCCATAAAACTATGAAAAGCGACATTCCGCATTTTTGAAATGCCAACCTCTAACTTCTGACTTCTGACTTCGTTAAGATGGTCTCTAATTTGGTATAGTTATTATTTAGGGTTTGCTGAAAAAGTATGAGTGGTAAGGATAGGAGCCAGAATTTCCGTTTGTCACCGCGAAGCAAACAGAATTCAGAAGTCAGGAGGAATGGGAATTATAGAAGAGGTAGTCAGAAGAATCGTAAAAGTGATTTTCTGGCTAACTCTTGCCCAAAATGCTAACTTTTTGAGCTATTGGAGCTGAAAACCAAGGTATTTCAGACCTAAAAAGGCTAAAATCCTTATCTGTAAATGCTTTGATATTTAATCAGCAAACCCTATTTAGTTATACTCAACTTTGGGAGCAGTGATTGTAGTGGTGAAAACAGGATTTTTAGTATTGGTCTTAATATTGGCTGCCGTAGGTATTTTGCCAATTCATATTGATTCAGCTCAAGCACAGGAAAATACCGTAAATTATACTCTCACAGATTTAAAGTATCGAGATTTTTCTCACAAAGATTTGCACGGTACTTCCTTTGCAGGTGCAGTAATGTGGGGTGCAAATTTTCAAGGGGCAAATATGCAACAAACAATTATTACTAAAGGAGACTTTTTTCAGGCAAACTTAAGTGATGTAGATTTTACTGATACTTTTGCAGATCGAGTCACTTTCGATCAAACTGACTTAACTAATGCTATTTTCACAGATGCTATGTTGAGTAGTAGCACTTTCGGTAATGCAGTGGTGACAGGGGCAGATTTTTCTGGAGCAATAGTAGACCGCTATCAGGTAAAATTAATGTGTAAAAATGCTTCAGGTATTAATCCTATTACAGGAGTAGCAACCCGTGATAGTTTGGGCTGTCCTCCTCAACTCTAATTTTGAGAAATTGAGGTTCTTTTTTCATGTTTATGAAAAAAATAGCAGAAGGAAGAAGTTTGATTATTGATATTCGCAAGTTTGCAGCTATTTCATAAGTCAAATACACTAATGGCGACTGCTATGTATCCACCTTCTTGAAAACTAGACACGCGCTAGACATTTGCCATCGGTGAGTGCAAATTATTTCGTGGCTCACCCGTTTCAATGTGTACTTGCACAGAAAGTTGATGTTCCGCCCATAGTTTATGGGTTAGGATACCCTCAAGGGCTTTCCGATCTTGAAAAAGTTGAGTCCGGCGAATACGATGTAGTTTAATAAAACTAGCAACTCGTCTCCAGTGACTCCAATCATGTTTGTTGACATCCTCTGGTCTCAACAAACATTTGGGGATTTTTTCTGATAACTTTAA
>NZ_JAAHHG010000527.1 GCF_010692555.1 Okeania sp. SIO3B5
TGCTAAATTGGGCACATTATCGTTTCAAACAAACTCTTAAGTTCCATGCTTTAAAACGAGGAGCAACCGTAATAGATGTAACTGAGGAATATACTTCCAAAACTTGTACTCATTGCGGTCATGTTCACCAAAACTTAGGAGGCTCGAAGCATTTTAAATGTCCACATTGCGGTCATTCAATGCCGAGAGATTGGAATGGCGCTTTGGGGATATTCTTCAAAGCATTGCGAGATACCGCCTGCGTTGATGGTTCTGCCGTCACGTTGCTATGAACGGTTTTCCCGACTTTTGCCGGGAATTGCCGGACTTGATGTATCTGCAAGTCGGGGAATAGTTGACATCTCCAGGGGTTGAAACACCCTGGATTCTGTGGTTAGTCTACCGCAAATGGGACGGGGCGTTTAAATTGCGGAAGTAAATTCCGCACGCAGCCCCTCATAAATCCACATTTGCTTAAAGCCGTAGGCGCATTTTTCCAACCGGAAGTGAAGAGGAAAAACGCTTAATTTGTGGGATACCAATGAGGCGTGCTGGTAAACCTTCGGAAGTAGCAGCAGCTATTGGCTTTTTCTTTTCAGAAGAGGCAGGTTATATTACTGGGCAAACTCTTTTTGTAGATGGTGGTTGTAGCATTGATGTACATCCTTATTACAAGGCAAGATAAATTATTGATTCAAATTAACAGGTAAAATTTTAAGAGAAATCTAATTTAAAAGGTAGAAAATCAAGATAGAATGCTTGATGATTAACTGTTGAAAAATTATCAATGACTGAAAATATCTCATACCCTTGGAAACAAGAAACTATAATTCGCCATACTCAAAGACTGTTATGGAGCTATAAATATTGGACTGGTAAATCTCTACTGGATATAGAGAGAACACCGGAATTTATAGCTCAAGCTTTATGGGAAGCTCCATTTATTGTTGTTTCTCACGGTATGGAAGAAAATCCTATCTTCAATTATGGTAATCAGCAAGCGTTGGATTTATGGGAAATGAGTTGGGAGCAGTTGACTCATACCCCTTCTCGTCAGACAGCAGAACTTTCAGAGCGCGAAGATCGCCAGCTATTACTGACTCAGGTACAAACTCAAGGCTATGTTAGTGGTTATCGGGGGGTTCGTATTTCCAGCAAAGGTAAACGGTTTTGGATTTCAGATGTTACCATCTGGAATCTTCTAGATGAAAATCAACAGCAATGTGGGCAAGCGGCTACTTATAATCAATGGGAGTATATTTAGCTATTCGTGGTGAATTGCGATTATTTAGGCAAGAATATATCAGATATTTTAAACTCTATTTTCTGTATAAATTAGCTGAAAATATTAATTTACCAGATGAGAAAGTTGTATTACTCAAACCATCAAATCATTAAAATTTAACTATCGAGACAGATACAAGGAATTACAAAGTCTTATCAGCAATGAAAATTAAAATCCAAAATCTTGGTGTATTAAAGCAAGCTGAATTTACTCTTGCCGATCTGACGATTATTTGTGGTGGTAACAATACTGGCAAGACTTATGCTACTTATGCTTTATTTGGATTTTTGTCTACTTGGAAAGATATACTTACTATTGATGTTGACGATAAAATTCAGCAATTATTTGCTGAAGGTGTAATTAGTATTGATATACAAGAATATATCGAACAGACTCAAACAATTGTTACTAAAGGTTGTCAAGAATATACCAAGAAATTACCAAATATTTTTGCAGCAGCACCTGAACGATTCAAAAAAACAAAATTTGATGTCATTGTTGATATAAATGATATTAATGATATTAGTTTGAATATGAAGTTTGAGGATAAAATAAATTTTCCAGGAGGAGAACTTTTTTCCATTACCAAAAATGATGATAGTACAGAATTAGTTGTAACGCTTCTAGTTGAAAAAGCAAAAGCGGAAATTATAACTGAGATTTTTAATGATTTGATTGCAAATGCTCTCAAAGAAATTATTTTTTATCAACTTTTTCCTAGAACTTTTATCGCTAGTGCAGAAAGAACAGGTGCTGCTATTTTTCGTAAAGAGTTAAATTTTGCCCGCAACCGTTTGCTTGAAGAAATGAGTCAGGCAGATGATAAGATCGATATAGGAAAGTTTTTATTTGAAGGATATCAAGATTATCCACTTCCAGTTGAAAAAAATGTAGAGTTTACACAGAAACTAGAGAAAATTTCCAAACAACGTAGTTTTCTTTATAATAACCATCCTGAAGTTTTGAATGATTTCGCTGATATTATTGGAGGTGAGTATACAGTTACTTCCAGAGACGAACTTTATTATGTGCCAAAGCAAGGGAAACGACCTCCAAAACTGTCTATGCTTGAAAGTTCTAGCGCTGTGCGTTCTTTACTAGATATTGGTTTTTATCTAAAACACGAAGCTCAACCTGGGGACTTACTGATGGTGGATGAACCAGAATTAAACTTACATCCCGAAAACCAGCGTCGTGTTGCCAGACTATTTGCTCGACTTATTAATCTTGGAATCAAGGTTTTTATTACTACCCATAGTGATTATATTATCAAAGAATTAAATACGCTAATTATGCTGAATCACGATAAACCTCATCTTAAACGCATTGCTGAGGAAGAGGGTTATCAAACAGAAGAATTAATATCTGCTGAAAAGATTAAGGTATATATTGCGGAAGAAAAACTTATGCAACCAAAAGGTTATAAAAGAAAAATTAAGTGCCCAACTCTTACCCTAGCAAATATTGACCCGGAAATGGGTATTGAAGCTCGTAGTTTTGATACAACTATTGAAGAAATGAATCGAATTCAGGAAGCGATCGCCTGGGGTGAAGATTGATGGTTGATTCTGATATTGATATCCTTAAAAGGATGATTCAACCGAGAGCTACAGTAGCATTAGAATCTGAATATCAGAAGAATATCGTCAAACTCACAGAAGATTGTGATAACTATACTGTAACTATTTATGGAATGCCAAATTATGATGAAGTTATCGTGATTAAGGTAGATACTTTTAGCGCACCAACTACAATTTTCCAGGGAAGTCGTGGTGAATGCAAACGTGCAGATTTTGCCATTATTGCTGATATTATCGAAAAAGGAAAATTTATCGTCTTTATTGAAATGAAGCGAGGAAAAAATACATCTAAAGAGAAAGAGATTATCCAGCAACTCAAAGGGGCGAAGTGTTTTGTTGAATATTGTCAAGCAATTGGTAAATCATTTTGGGAGAAAGGAGATTTTCTTGATAATTACAAATACCGTTTTGTTAGTATTAAGAATATCAAAATTCCTAAGAGTAAAACACGATATGAATCTAAAGCTAATATCCACGATACTCCAGAAAATATGTTAAAAATTAGTTCCCCACATCACATTCAGTTCAATCATTTGATAGGACATAAAAAATAATTAGCACAAAAAAAAAGAGGTTTTGCAAATGAAAAATACTCTATTAAAGCTGTTATCTTACTACAAGAAAATTAGTATTTTAAAGCAAATATTTAAAACTAATAATCAGAAATTAATTGAACAACTATTGATGGGATTTTAAAATTAGATCCCAACAATACAAATAAAGAAGACTATCTTAGTACCTCTGATTGAACAAAAGCAGGTTTAATAAACTCATCTCTATCTTGTAAACTAATATAACCTTGATTAACTACTAGACTCATTAATTCAGTTAAAAATTGCTTTAATTCAGTCAAAACCTGTTGTTTATTCAATATAATTAATGATTCCTGATGATAATAATTAAACTCTTTTAAATAACATTTAATTTGCGTATCAACAGGAACAAATTTTATTCTACACCAATAACTTTCAACGAAATATAAACCCATGATTTGATCCTGTTCTAACTCTCCTATTTGTTCAGTGAATCTATCCTCCAATAAGATACAAATATCAGGGTCTAAAAATACCTTAAACTTAGTTTGCCCAATTTCTACAATAACTTGACGATTAAACTCATAACAAAACTTCCTTAACCCTAATTCAAAGTCAGATAACTCCCCTAAAGGATCATCAGGAGGAGTAGTAAAATTTTCTATATTTTTATGACCTAATCTTAGTTTAAATTGCTTAATTTTATTCATTTTGACCTCTTATTTATAGTTTATTTTAGGTTCAACAATAGGATAAGCATACTTAATTGTTCCATCTGAATTTCTGCCAATTTCCGCATAAACTACATTTTCACTAATCCTTCCATCATCATGATAAACTCTACCAATAGGACGATTAAATTTAATGACATAGTACCCATAATACTTTGGCATTAATTTTTCTGCTTGTAGCCAATCTTGATCGTTTAACCACTGTCCTTGATCTTTCTTAGTACTGGATGCTCTACCTTGTAAATTAGTAGGATTTAATTGAGCACCATGATGGCGAATAATATGATCATAAGCTTTAGTTGATTTAGGATTATTCCACTGAGGTTGTTTTCCTTTTCCTCTTCATTCACACCCACTTCCTACTTTAACTGTAGAATCAATAATATCAGCTTCAACAATTTCGATAATGGTTAAATCATTCACAGATAATCTCTAAAAGGTTACTATAATTTTATTATCATGACATATATGGTATTAGGAGAATAAAAAGGTTATCAGTTAACATTATCTTAGTAGTTGTTTGAATATGTTCAAAAGCTGCCACTCAAACAATCTAATCATTAAATTCAACTATTCAAACGCACAGGTGAAATCCCAAATGCAATCAACCGTGCTAGAATATCCCGCAGTATCGGCAACCGTAAAAAAGCAGGAACAGTAAACTGCTGATTTTGATTCAGCGCACGAGCAACGATCCGTTTTTGAGCTAACCCCTGAAACCATTGAATAACTCTAGTTGGAAACTCCCGTTGACGCTGCACCTCTGCCAAATCCCACAAATGCCAACTCCCAAGTTTTAGCGGTTCGCTGAGAATATTTGTTGCTACAACTGCATCTTGAATAGCATAGTTAATCCCGACTCCACCCATAGGTGACATAACATGAGCAGCATCCCCGATGAGCAGTAAACCCGGTAGATACCACTTAGGAAGACGACTCGACTCTACAGATAGAAAAGCAATATTAGACCAATCTTCAAGTAAATGGTAGCGATGTAGCTACCGCACTTGCTTCGCCAACGCTAAATTCTGGCACCAACTCAACCAAAGACTTTCGCAAAAAATCTATACCAGCAGTGCGCAACTTTGCAAAAGCACCCTTAGAAATCATATAAGCTACTTGCCAGAAATCTGAGCGTTGGCGGAGCAAGTGCGGCAGCTACATCAAGCAAAACCACCATCTTGCCATTACCCACACGACCTGATAAACCATTAGGTTCCTCTGACTTGCGTGGCAAACGAAACCACATTACATCCATTGGTGGAGAAGTTTTAATCGGTTCAAAACCCGCTAACTGACGCATTCGGGAGAAACGACCATCTGCTCCCACTGTTAATAATGCTCGAACTTCGTGCCAACCTCCATCACCCCGATAACGCACCCCACGCACGACTCCATCCTCTTTAATAATTTCCTGTACGTTTGCACCCATGATTAAATGAAAATTGGGATACTGTTGCGCTTCAGTAGCAATAAATTCTAAAAATGTGACTTGTGGCAGAATAGTAATATAAGGATATGGAGTTTTTAAGCGACTGAAGTCAGTCAGATCAATGTCACCATTAGGAGAACTTAACTTGAGTGTGCGAGCTTTGGAATGGGGCAACTCTAATAGACGGTCAGCTAAACCTATTTGTGCCATTATTTCCATTACGGAAGGATGAATAGTATCTCCTCGGAAATCGCGATCAAAGTCTTGATGTAATTCCAGGAGAGTGACTGAGATACCTTGACGCGCTAACAATAATCCTAATACAACACCTGCTGGTCCGCCACCAACTATACAACAAGTTGTTTGCTGTATATCAATAATTTCATGGGTATGATTAGTCATTTTCTTTAAGTTTTTCTTTTAATTGATTTAACTGTTCTGGTGTTAGTTTAATTTGTACTTCTAATAACTGCGTTGCATCCTGAAATAAGATACTATTTTCTTCGACTAAAACTTCGGGATTATTAATTTCAATTCTTTGATATTTTACTTCTGGCAATGCAACTCTAATTACCAATTGTTGTTGAGATTTAGGAAAAATATATAATTCCTGACGAGTATGGTGTAATTCTAGTTTTTGAACAGTTGTATTGCTTTCTGTCGTTGAGTTTGGTTTTTGCCAATAAAGAGTAATACCGCGAATTTCTGCTTTAGCTATCTCAAATATTTCATCAAATCTTTGAGGTTCCCAATCAAGTTCTGTAAGATCGCCACTAGCAGGAATAAGTCGCTGTCGCCAGGTAATTTCTTTGTCAGCTATGGCTGCCCACCATTGACGGATAGTGTCTAGATTATTTGGATTTTCTGGATTATTGCTACCTAATTGCCAAATAGTTTTAAGCTGCATATTTATAGATGGTTTTAGTTAAGTGAGTATGAATTAATTTGATAAGCAGATACATCAAGCCCGGCAATTCCCGGTAAAAGTTGGGAGAACCGTTCAGAGCAATGTGACGGCAGAACCATCGACATTGGCGGTATCGTGCTAACGCGCCGCTTCGCTAACGCAATGCTTTGAGAAATATCCCCAAAGCGCCCCTAAACAAAATTGTTTACCTAATAAGGGATTCATTCTGACAAAGTGTGTGATTAATTTTGTTTATCTGCTTAATAGTATTATAGTATAATATCATGTTAGGTTAAATACTTATACTTTGGCAGAGGGAAGGCAGAGGGCAAAAGGAGGCGTTGCTGAATTGAAGTATGAATGTGCGATTGTTTAGTTCTGGTAAAGCCCCCGCGCATCCCCCGTTCAACAAAAAGCGCAGCAACATCTGGCTTCC
>NZ_JAAHHG010000528.1 GCF_010692555.1 Okeania sp. SIO3B5
CGGTGAATCCAGGAGGAATAGGAATTACAGAGTCAGTGGCTAAAACAATAGTAAGAGTGATTTTTCGGGTGGCAAAATCCGAAAATACTCACCTTTTTAACCTACGCTTGCTGAAAAGCTAATACTTTTTCAAGACATAAATTGCCTAAAACCAATATCAGTCAATGCGCGTGATATTTAATCAACAAGCCCTAATTATGGCTTGCTGAAAAAGTCTTTTAGTAGGGGTAGGAGACAGAAAACAGGAGACAGGAGACAGGATAAATGGGAATGAGCGAGGAGGTAGAAGTAAGAATTGTACCTCAATTTTTATGTCATAATCATCTCAAAATACTAGCTTTATGCAGCTCTTGCCACCGAAAAGCTAGTACTTTTTCCAGACATAAAATTGCCTAAAACCAATATCAGTCAATGCGCGTGAGATTTAATCAGCAAGCCCTAATTAATAATTAAATAATTCGCGCCTTGAAGCCTCCCCTTTTAAGGGGAAAAAAGCGGTCGAGGGATGGCGAGGTCTCGGAGCCATATCCAATCGACCAAGAGAAGAAATAATATTTCCTTATATTCAATTCCGTAACGGTTTTAATCAGAGGTAATTATCAATTATCCATTATCAATTATCAATTAATGAACAACTAATTCAGACTAACTGTATCTATATTCCATTTTTTATCTGTAGAATTCCAAACTAAAAATAACTCCAGAGATTGAGCAATACTTTCTCCTGATTTTTTTGTATATTTTACCAGAGCATTTACTGTCGCCATGTCTGTACTAGAGCTGACTTGCTTAACATCTTGAATAGCAATATTACTAATTCCTGTCCACCAGTCATAATAGGAATTATAACCATCTGGATGTAGTTGTTGATTATCTTGAAAATTTGTTGATAGTTGATTCCAAGCTTGCTTATATTTACCTTGATTAAGATTAGAATAATAATTTTTTACGGCTGTTTCACTAGAAGTTTTAGAACTATATTCTTGAGGTATAGTTTCTGATTTTAATGTTGATGAAGTTTCGTCTATATTAACTGTAGAAGGTTCTGGTGTTGGTAAATCTCCTAAATTCATTTCTAGGTTAAATTCTGTAGATTCACTAGGACTAGAAACTTGCACAACATATTCTCCTGTTAGGGGTAAGTCAATAGACATTTGTTCTCCAGAAATAGGAGAGTCTTTCTGTTCAGCAATGATTAATTCTCGACGTTGTAATAGTTTCGTATCTGGGGAAAATATCCAAATACAAACATTACTGGTAATTCTATAATTAAAGTCTTTACCCCTTCTGGCATAGAATTTATAGCTAAGTTGTTTTTCAGAGTTAACAGTATCGGATATAGTGATAATATTTTCAGTTAAAGATAAAGATTTAGCATCTGTCTTATCCAGACGAATTATTGGTTTTTGTGGGCATTCTACAAAGGTAGGAGTGGGTGATGTGGTAGGTGAATCTAATTGATTTTCAGCAGTAGATAAGTCACTGCACCCACAGATGATTGAAACTGTCAAATATAGTAGTGATTTTTTCATATATTTTTTTGTGCATAGATTAGTAAAAAAATCAGATTTGCTGTTTTTATTAGGCTTAATTAGCAGTACATTATTAACTTTGATTGGCTTGCTTTATCTCAGTTAAAACATAAATTATCTGACTATTTTAGTTTTAGTTCTGCTAGATTAATTGAAGCATAAATCTGGTAGATTGTAAGAATTTTTGTTACCAGACACAGTAGCGGGAGCATCTTGCTCCCATGAACCACAGTTGTTCATCTACATATATCATTACTATGCAGAACTACCGGGAGTAGAAAAGAAGAAAAACAGCCGTACCTTAGTAACTTGAGAAACGCTATATCTATAATTGGTTGGCATTTGTAGACACGGGTAGTCCTGCTCGCGTAATGCTAAATGGTAGATGGGGATGAACAACTGGACAATAGATGATATAGAATATCAATGTTTAACAGAAAAAGGTTGAAAATTTTACCTGTAAAGGCTTTGATATTTAATCAGCAAAGTAATAACTATTGTCCAATAGATGAGAATATCAAGAATCGCGATCGCTATCTTTCGCGAATCAGCAGAGCAATAACTATTGGACAATAGATAATATAGAAGATCAATGTTTGAGGTGAAAAAGATTGAAACTATAAGCTGTAAAGGCTTTGATATTTAATCAGCAAAGTAATAACTATTGTCCAATAGATAAGAATATCAAGAATCGCGATCGCTATCTTTCGCGAATCAGCAGAGCAATAACTATTGGACAATAAATAAATAGAAGATCAATGTTTGAGGTGAAAAAGATTGAAACTATAAGCTGTAAAGGCTTTGATATTTAATCAGCAAAGTAATAACTATTGTCCAATAGATGAGAATATCAAGAATCGCGATCGCTATCTTTCGTGAATCAACAGAGCAATAACTATTGGACAATAAATAAATAGAAGATCAATGTTTGAGGTGAAAAAGATTGAAACTATAAGCTGTAAAGGCTTTGATATTTAATCAGCAAAGTAATAACTATTGTCCAATAGATGAGAATATCAAGAATCGCGATCGCTATCTTTCGCGAATCAGCAGAGCAATAACTATTGGACAATAGATAATATAGAAGATCAATGTTTGAGGTGAAAAAGATTGAAACTATAAGCTGTAAAAGCTTTGATATTTAATCAGTAAAGCAATAACTATTGTCCAATAGATAAGAATATCAATAATCGCGATCGCTATCTTTCGTGAATCAGCAGAACAATAACTATTGGACAATAGATAAATAGAATATGAATGTTTGAGGTGAAAAAGGTTGAAACTATAAGCTGTAAAGGCTTTGATATTTAATCAGTAAAGTAATAACTATTGTCCAATAGATAATATAGAATATGAATGTTTGAGGTGAAATGAGAATATCAATAATCGCGATCGCTATATTTCGCGAATCAACAGAGCAATAACTATTGGACAATAGATGATATAGAAGATGAATGTTTGAGGTGAAAAAGGTTGAAACTATAAGCTGTAAAGGCTTTGATATTTAATCAGTAAAGCAATAACTATTGGACAATAGATGAGAATATCAATAATCGCGATCGCTATCTTTCGCGAATCAGCAGAGCAATAACTATTGGACAATAGATAAATAGAATATGAATGTTTGAGGTGAAAAAGATTGAAACTATAAGCTGTAAAGGCTTTGATATTTAATCAGCAAAGCAATAACTATTGGACAATAGATAAGAATATCAATAATCGTGATCGCTATCTTTCGCGAATCAGCAGAGCAATAACTATTGGACAATAGATAAATAGAATATGAATGTTTGAGGTGAAAAAGGTTGAAACTATAAGCTGTAAAGGCTTTGATATTTAATCAGCAGAGCAATAACTATTGGACAATAGATAAATAGAATATCAATAATCGCGAAAGATAGCGATCACTATCTCAGCAGAGCAATAACTATTGGACAATAGATAAATAGATAAATAGAACATCAATATTTGAGGTGAAAAAGATTGAAACTATAAGCTGTAAAGACTTTGATATTTAATCAGCAGAGCAATAACTATTGGACAGAGGAGACTTTAAACCTTAATTATTCGGTAAGGGAGTAAGATGCTTCCACTGTTTTTGTCCTTGACCAAAATAATTAGGGCTTGCTGAAAAAGTCTTTTAGTAGGGGTAGGAGACAGGAGACAGGAGACAGGAGACAGGAGAAATGGGAATTATGGAGGAGGTAGTCGGAAAAATTGTCAGAGTGATTTTTCTGCAATAATCGCCCCAAAATACTAGCATGCATGAGCTTTTTGAGCTGAAAAGCTGACACTTTTTTAGACCAAAAAATGCTACAACCAATATCAGTCAATGCTTTGAGATTTATTCAGCAAACCCTAATTACAATAGACCAACATTACAATGCACCAGCATCTAGACAAGTCACTTGTCGAAGACTCTCTTCATCCACTTTTCCCTTTTTCTTTGCTATAAGATATAGCAGTAGCATTACTATATTTGACTTATGGAATAGTTTAAACAACCTAATATTATTTAATCTTTTATCCTAGATAACTAAAGCCTTCTTCCTTCTTGTTTCTTCCTTCTTCCTTAATTTGACTGATAACTGATAACTGATAACTGATAACTGAAATGACTTATGGAACATCTAAAACAACGGAATATCAATTTTCTTCCTTCTTCCTCCTTCCCTCTTCCTTCTTCCTTCAAATATGTGTCAAAACTTCAGAAATATGGGTTTAGGTTAATTCTGGCACTATGCATCTGTTTATTATCAATATTTTTATTCTCTCCCGTCCTAGCAGAAGATGCAACAAGTGTAAAAGCTCCAGTGGTATTAAATGGTCGAGAATTATTAGAAGTTGGCCCGTGGGGAAACATCACAGCTCAGGAACGAGCTACATTTATCACATCAACTCTGGAGTCGGCATTAGCTGAAAGTATTGAGCAGGGAAAACCACCGGAAATAACAATAGAACCCTCAGATCGAGGCGTAGTATTGAAAGTTAATAACCGCTTCTTAGTGCAATTGACAGAAGAGGATGGCCTTAATTCTATGTACTCAGAGGTTCAGGCGCAAATGTGGCAGGAACAACTCCAGCAAGGTTTAGATCTATGCTGGCAGGAAGAAACACCAAGCTATACGAGTTCGGCAATCAAAAAGCTAATATTTGCTTTTGTCATTGCCCTGTTGCTTCAGGGGGGTTTAGTATTACTATTTCGTTATATTCTACGCCAGAAAATTAAAAATCCTCAACGTTGGCACTCCTCACAACTATTAGGTTTAGTATTATTGCAAGTGGGAGTATGGGCAACATTTATCAAGTATGGGATTCAACTATTTCCCATAACTAGAGCTTGGTTTTATGAAGCTTTCAAACTTCTAGACACTACATTTAATTCCAGAATGTTTAAACTGGGAGAAGAAAGCATTTCCCTGAGCAGAATATTAGCGATCGCTCTAACCATAGTCGCACTTTGGGTAGGGGTAAGCTGGTTTGTGAGAATCCTCAAATCTCGCTTTCTCTCTCTCACAGAAGCAGACCGCAGTCACCAAGACACGATCGCTTTTTTTGTCCAATACGGACTACTTTCTATAGGAGCTGTCCTAATTCTCAATGCTGGAGGAGTAGACTTTCAGTCTCTAGCTATTTTGCTTGGAGCGCTCGGAGTAGGAATTGGTTTTGGATTACAAAATATTGTCAAAGACTTCATCTGTGGCTTAATTTTAATTGTCGATCGTCCGATCAAAGTTGGAGAATTAGTTCAAGTAGGAGAATTTCAAGGCTTAGTCCAACGCATCGGTACCAGAACAACTGACATTTCTAATATCGAACGCTATATTATTACCATTCCCAACTCTCGGTTTATTGAAGGGGAAGTACTCAACTGGAACCGCAGTGGTATAACTAGGGTGAAAACTTATGTGAAACTTCCTTATGGAACAGATATTGATTTTGTCTACAAAGTTTTGCTTGCTGCTGCTCAAGTAGAACATCCAGATATTCTCCGTCATCCACCTCCTAAAGTAAAATTTCGGCAATATTCAGAGGATGGTTTACAGTTTCGGGTAGTGGCTTTTATCTGCGATCCTCTCAAGCAACCAAAAGTGAGAACCCACCTCTATAACCAGATAGAAAGATATTTGCGCAAGTATGGAGTAGAAGTAGCTCGTCCTCAACAAGACTTACATCTCAAAGACCTAGATCCAGAAATCTATGCTTGGTTGCGGTCGCAAACTCCTGTAAAATATAGACCAGAACCTCAAGAAACTCCATCTATGGAACCACCTGCTATCAAAGAAGAGTACGACTGGGAGGCGATCGCCACTGCGATGCGTGGAGCTAACGGAGTTTCTATTAAAGACCGCAAGTTTCAATTTAAGAAATTTAAAAATGTCTTTTTTGGATCGGATGCGGTAGAGTGGTTAATGATTCATGAACGAGCTACTAGGGAAGAAGCTATTTTAATGGGTCAATTAATGTTAGAACAGGGTATAATTCATCATGTTTTAGACGAACATAATTTTAAAGATGAGCCTCTGTTTTATCGTTTTTATAATGATGAGATTGAAAGTAATCTTAGCACTAATTCTCAGACAGATTAAAGAGAATAGTCAAAGGGAAACCGATCCAGATGCTAGAGGAATTGATTTAGAACCACAAAATAATTCTAATGAATAGCACATTTGTATTTTGTATTTTGGATTGTTTGAACTACTTGTTAATATTAACTTTTCGCTCTCTTGGTGCGCATTTCCTTGCGTCTGTCGCTGACACAGAGTCGCACCGCTATTCCCTACTCCCAACTCCAGTGTTTTTTATTTCCTATAGAATCCCTGATCGTATCTTTTAGCTCTCTCCAGAAAAGAGGGAGTAGGGAGTAGGGAGTAGGGAGTAGGGAGTAGAGGGAAATAATTGATGACAAGCTCTACGATAATTGATTTGATTTTTAATGATTGGAGATGTCTTTTGAGGATAAAGATATATGCTTAAGTCAAGTATACTAGCGATTGCTGACGCAAAGCTCCGAAGATCGCCTAAATTTTTAGAGATACCAAACAGGTTCTATAAACCTACTTTCATACCTTAATTCAGCAATGCCTAATTCTGATAAATTAGTAAAGCTTTGATCTCAAATGGCTGATATCTGACGGCTGTTTGCGCAGTATTCCGGAGGAAATACTTAGGGCTTGCTGATTAAATCTAAAAGCATTGACATATAAAGACTTTAGCCTTTTTGGGGTCGAATTGCAGTGCGCCTATTTCAGCTCTTTATGCTTAAAAAGGAGCGTATTTTAGGCCCATAGTTGGGCAGAAAAATCTTGGCACAATTCTTACTCCTACCTGCTCTAAATTCCCATT
>NZ_JAAHHG010000529.1 GCF_010692555.1 Okeania sp. SIO3B5
AGGAAGAAGGAAGAGGGAAGAAGGAAGAAGTCACAAGGCACAAGGCAGAAGGGAAAATTGCTTATGGATAAGTCTTCGACACGCCACTTTGTGTCTTACAGCGGTTTTCATTTAGGCAGACCATAGTAGGGACGTTCCATAGAACGTCATTACAAGGTTTTGCTTGTGAAGATGTGGTTCATCAATTTGAAAAGCGCTCTATAACTCCAAACAATTTTAAGCACCGTTTAGACGCAGGGAATTAAACTAGCAAAAGAAAAGAGAAAGTAAATAAAACAGGAGTTAGGATACAAAATGAATTAGTGGTGGATTGATAGAGTAATAATCCATATCTATCCACCCGATAAATTGCAATGATAAAGCTGATATTTATAACCATCTATTAATGGAAATGCACCTTTGTCAACCTGACAGTTTTCTACTGCTATATTAAAATCACTTGCAAAATTTACTAACCATAAATCAAAAGGATATTCCAGTCTATTGATAATTTTCTGAAGTGAATTTACTTGATTTTTACTATCAACTCCTTGATGTAGCAAAATAAATTTTACTGGAGCAAAACTCATACTCCGATCAACTCGAAAATTTTCCTGACAAATACTCTCTTTTCTGCATTGATGTTGCAATTTTTTCTGAAAAACTTTTCTCATACTCCAGGCTATTCCCATAAATTCTCCAGTTTCAACATGAGTATAATGAGTTGTGGCAATAACTATCGGTTTGTCAGATTTTTTTTCTATGATAGAAACTAATAAATCCGGTCGATAATATTTTTGATAGCCTAAATTTGAAACAACAGTTAATCCACTTAAGAAAGCCATTAACCAAATTAAAATCACCGCTTTTTTGCCAGTAGTTTTGCAAATAGAGACATTCAAAAATTTACTTTGAACAAACTGCCGATTAAAATTTTGGGCGAGAATTGCTGCTACTAAAATAATTACTGCTGGAAAATAAACAAAACTGTAACGCGCACCTCTAGTTAGGTCAATACCGAAAATATAAGTAAAACCAAAAAATAATATAGAAACAACACCAAAAATAACACTCAAAGACCGCGCACCCCATAGAGAAACTAACTCCGTTCTACTAAACTTACCCAAACTTACCCATGCACGATAACCTCCGGTTAAGCGTAAGCTATCGCATGAGCTTTGGAGCTAGCTTCCTGCTTCACTGAAGACCACTGACCGCAGTCTGCAACTTATCTTCTCCACAGGCTTCAATTCGCTTGGAACTCAAGCTACTGATACACATAGTTTTTCAAGTTAACGGCAGCATTAAAGTCTCTGTCAGCCTGAAAACCGCATTCACTACATTCATAAGTTCTCAAGTGCAATGGCATTTTCTGTTGATGCCCACAGTTTGAACATATTTGAGAACTTGGATAAAATCTATCCGCTATTACTAATTTACTGCCGTACCATTCACATTTGTATGTAAGCTGACGTTTAAACTCATAAAAACCACAGTCTGCTATGGCACTTGCTAGTTTATGATTTTTGAGCATTCCACTTACATTCAAGTCTTCTATAACTATGGTGCTGTGGTTTTTAGCTAACCATGTTGTGAGTTTATGTAGTGCATCTGCTCTGATATCGGCTACTTTTTTGTAGGCTTTTGCTAGTTTTTTTACTGCTTTGCGTCTGTTTTTGGAGCCAATAACTTTTTTGCTGACTGCACGTTGGTGACGAACTAATCGTTTTTTGGCTTGACTGTAGGCTTTGACGTTAGCAAATTTACTGCCATCAGAACAGGTTGCTAATGTATTTATGCCTATATCTACACCAATAGTTTCTCCAACTTTTTCTGTTGAATCTGGTTCAAAATTGTACTTAAAACTGATGTACCAACTATCTGCTTTTTTTGAGATGGTGACGTTTTTTACTGGTACTGAAGGTAAGATTTCATAAGTTTTTACTATTCCTATTCTTGGTAGTTGTATGTAGTTTCCTTGAATAATCTTAATACTTCCTTCTAAGTAAAAGCTGTCTTTTCTACCTTTTTTCTTAAAGACTGGAAATCCACGGCTCGGAATAGTTAGAAAGTTTTTAAATGCTCTCTCTAAATCTCTTAATGCTTGCTGGGGGGCACATTTAGATACCTCATAATACCAAGGATTAATTGATTTGACTTCGGCTACTAAACGCTTATGCAGGGTAATTGCACTTGGGCGTTTTTTAGTTTCTTCGTACTCTTTTATGCAAGTTGCTAATCCCCAATTATAAGCATGACGAGCAACACCTGCGTGTTTGGCCAGTATGGTTTTTTGGTAATTGTTAACTTTTAATTTGGTCTTAATTGATTGCATTTGAACACGCACACCATGAAAAAAGTCTTTGACAATTTAGTATATAAATTAATCTATGATAGCAAATAATCAGGATATTTTCAAGATTTATTAATATTTGTCTAATGCGTGTCCAATTATTCGACTTCAGTAGTTAGCCCCTTCTACAAAAAAAAGCTGCATCCACTAATGAGTCAAGATAAAATAGACAGGTGGATGGTTACTATAAGTTAATAAATTATCAACTACATGATTAATATCAGTATTGACATTAAACTGTAGGGGTTGGAGTAAAATATCAGGAGCGATCGCTTGATCTAGCGGTACATCCTGGAAACTATTACCCAAACTAAAAACCAAAGTAGAAAATTCATCCGCCCAAGGTGGTTTACCATCTAAATTAGTCAGACGTAAACAAGTAGCGATCGCTATCCAAACTAGCAAAAGTAACCATTGACTGTGTAAACTCCTGCGCCAAAAGTTGACTATTTTCTGATGAATATTTCGATTAAACTTTCTCACTCTTACTTTTAACCTAATAAATATGACCGCTTTCAACTTGACAAACCAAAACCTAGAGACAATTTTAAATCGCGCTTTAGAAGGTTATGACCTATCTACAGCAGAAACACTATTATTGTTATCCCCAACCTCTCAAGCAAATTTCGGAAAACTTCCTTTAACTCAACTTCCCACAGAAATAACCACTATCCAGAAAACCGCAGATAAACTCCGACAACAACAAGTAGGAGATACTGTTACTTACGTTATCAACCGGAATATAAATTTCACCAATATCTGCGAACAACATTGTAGTTTTTGTGCTTTTCGCCGAGATGAGGGGGATGCGGGTGCTTTTTGGTTAGATATTGGTCAAATTCTGGAAAAAGCTAATGATGCAGTACAACGAGGAGCAACAGAAATTTGTATGCAGGGAGGATTAAATCTTCAAGCTAAAGTTGCAGGTAAATCTTTACCTTATTATTTGCAAATAGTAAAAGGTATTAAAGATGAGTTTCCTCAATTACATTTACACGCTTTTTCTCCCCAGGAGGTACAGTTTATTGCCAGAGAGGATGGCGTGAGTTATGAATATGTAATTGCTGCTTTGCGGGATGAGGGGGTGGGATCGATGCCAGGTACTGCTGCGGAAGTTTTGGATGATGCAGTGAGAAAGATTATTTGCCCAGAAAAAATTGATACGGCGACTTGGTTAGAAATAGTCAGCACAGCACATCGTTTAGGAATGCCAACCACAAGTACAATGTTGTGCGGTCATATTGAAACCCCTCAACAACAAATTTTACATTTGGAGAGATTACGATCGCTCCAACAAACTGCCATTGAAAAAAATTATCCGGCGAGAATAACAGAATTTATTTTATTACCCTTTGTCGGGCAAGAAGCACCTGCACCTTTGCGTCGGAGAGTGGGACATGACCAACCTATTTTGCTGAATGTTTTGTTATTAACCGCAGTATCGAGAATATTTTTAGGAAATTGGATAATTAATCATCAACCAAGTTGGGTAAAAATTGGTTTGGATGGAGCAAAAGAAGCATTGAAATGGGGTTGTAATGATATTGGTGGTACATTAATGGAGGAACATATTACGACAATGGCAGGTGCTGTTGGGGGTACTTGTATGGAAGTCAAAAGTTTGCAAGAAGCTATTAGGAGTTTGGGGAGAAATTGTCAGCAGAGGGACACACTTTATCAAAAAAAAAAGTTAAAAGACATCTCGAGTAAATAAATCAACCTTTGATGAAATCTTTGTAGGGACCTTCCATAGAACATCCCTACAGTCTTTATGGAAGATATCTAAAAATAGGATTCTACTGTAAAAATTCAGACAGCAAGTCAACAACTTTGTCCTACAACTATTGTTTCTACATCTGGAAGTTGATCGGAATAAGAATAGAAATTATTCTCTTGTTCTACCTCATTGTTCTCTCGCACATGACGTGAAAGTAGGGAAAATTCTTCTGCTTCTAACCCATCCAGATCAAGAATATTCTCTTTTTCTACATTCTCTTGTTCTACCTCATTGTTCTCTTGCACATCAAGTGAAAGTAGGGAAAATTCTTCTGCTTCTAACCCATCCAGATCAAGAATATTCTCTTTTTCTACATTCTCTTGTTCTACCTCATTGTTCTCTTGCACATCAAGTGAAAGTGGGGGAAATGCTTCTGCTTCTAACTCATCCAGATCAAGAATATTCTCTTTTTCTACCTCATTCACATCAAGTGAAAGTGGAGGAACTGCAACTGGCATAATATTCTCTTGTTCTACCTCATTATTTTTTTGCTGTTCAGGTACATCTTGGTCTTTAATTGGTTTGAACTCTTTCTCCTTGTTTTCTTCGTTATCCTGAATTTTTATTGGTTCAGTTTCCTTATAGTTGTGAATTTCTGAACGATAAAAGTTATTCTCTAGATTTCCAATGTCTATTTTATTAGCTACCATTGCCCCTTCTTCTGCCTTGATTTCCTCTGCAAGTTTTTGATAATTCTCTACGTTTTTTTGAACTACCATTGCCCCTTTTTCTACCTTGATTTTCTCTGCAAGTTTTTGATGATTCTCTACTTTTTTTGAATTTCGGGATTTTAAGGCTTTTATTATTTCTTCTAGAAATTCAAAAGATGAATTTCGGGATTTTAAGGCTTTTGTTATTTCTTCTAGAAATTCATCAATATTTAGTCGCGGGTCAGCCTTTGCTGCTTTGACTAATTTCTTCATTCTCCGCTCCACAACATCATTAGCTTTTGCTGCCTTCTCCACCTCTAAAACTGCTTGACCATAATCTAAAGGTTGCTCTGCACTTTTTTCAATAGCCGTCACAGTATCAGGAGACTCTTGTTTAAGAGATTTCAGAAACTTCGCACTTTTATCCCAAACTGCCTCCCCAACCTTTTCCCCAGTTTTTTCTAAAGCTTTTGTACAAACGACAGTACATACTGCCATTGCGGCCATAGTCAAAGGGTCCATAGTGTCTAACCTCTTAAAATTGGATTCAGATTAAGTTAACTTTAGATTATAGCATTTCTAAGAAACCCTTTTTTATCCGGAAGCTATACCAATTTAAAAAAATGTTGTCATACTTGTATATAGATTTGTTGGGTTGCGCTATCGCTTAACCCAACCTACAACTACAACTTGTATAGAAGTCGAAAGTTTGCAAGAAGCTATTAGGAGTTTGGGAAGGAGCGATCGAATGTAGGGATCTTCTATGGAACGTCCCTACTAATTTGTCAGATAGACGATTTCCCACAAACAGCACAAATCCTGCTGAAGTTATTGTCAGTTTAGCTGCTCTGAGCGAATAAATATTTTTTTGTGACGATCAGACTGCCTTTGCAACCAGACTAGATGTAAATTTGTTTGCTGGGTTGCCTTGCAGTGGCTGGATTGGATTTAGTATCTATGAATTGCACAGAATGAAAAGTATTAATCCACAGATGAGCGCCACAACCTGCTGGTTTATAAGGTCGATAGACGATTTGGCAAGGACCTGAAATATATAACTCATAACCATAATAGTTATCATTGCCGTGCTTGAGTGACACTACAGGTTCCAATTCTGTTGGAGGCTTAGTTTTATTACTTTTAATTTTGTTTTGATTGACATGAATCATTTTTGGTGTAGTAGATTCTTGCTTGCGCCACATACCTTTCGGACCCCGCCGAGCCGGAATTATTACCGGCATTCCACTTTCAGAAACTGGTATTTCCCAAAATCTACCTTTTTTCTCGGCTCCTTTGACTCTTCCTTGAGCTAATAAAACTAATAAACGTTGACGAGACATACCTAATAAAAAAGATGCTTCTCTCAGGGCCAACGCATCTAAATTTTTTGACAAATGACCAAGAAGATAATTTCAAATGAAGACTATGGGATGGCGTTTGCGTAGTATTCCGTAGGAAAGCGGACTGGAAGTCTATCGCTTTTACAACACTGCACTGCCGTGGCACTCTTGTTGTATTTCTGTCATACTGTCATCTCCCCCGATTTTTTTCACTCTCCTAGACTTAGGTAGCAGAGGCTTAAGTATCTCCCCCATACGAATCACTCAGGTCCCTTGGGTATGGTTGACGTTTAGGGTTAGCGATCGCAGGTAGACGACTCATTGGTTACAATATGGATAAAATATACTTAACAGTAACACCTAATTTGACTGGGATAAACTTTCTTTAGATTCTCTTTATGAATCAGCTATAATTATAACCTTGGACAGAAAAGATACCAAATGGGTTCTATCAGGGTGCAAAAAGCTATCTGACAGCCCAACAAAGGGATGAAGTTTTTAAGTGGCTTCACAAGCAAGAATATTGGGATTTATCTGAACTTGAATGTATTCGCTCAGTAAATTGGGGTAAGAAGAGAAAAAAGTACAGCTAGTGTTGTAGAATATGACTTATGAGGCAAAAACTATCATCAGAGAAATTAGTGGGCACATTACCGAAAAATTGGGTTTAAAGCCTCCCCCTTTTAGGGGGACTTTATGTTATGCTTAAAAGAGCGGAAAGGTATTCAACCGCTCTAAAAACCTATAGCTACCGTTCCTTGTAGCGTTTGCACCTT
>NZ_JAAHHG010000053.1 GCF_010692555.1 Okeania sp. SIO3B5
CGAGCTGGGGAGTAGGGGAGTGGGGTAGTAGGGAGTAGGGAGTAGGGGAGTAGGGGAGTGAGGGAGTAGGGGAGTGGGGGAGTGGGGGAGTTGAGAAATCTCCGCGCCCTATTTGCTTAGTGCTATGGATTTGGGATTTTTTACAAATAATTCAGATTTGCTATATAATATAAAAATGTGTATTTTCTGAAGATCGAAATTTAATTATCATTTTTGACTTTTAAATTTTGACTTTTGACTTGTTATGGAGAGGTGGCAGAGTGGTCGAATGCGGCGAACTCGAAATTCGTTGAAGGGTGACTTTCCGTGGGTTCGAATCCCACCCTCTCCGTTTAAGTTTTACTTATCTAAAACATTGGCGATCGCGCTCACTATACTAGGGCTTGCTGAAAAAGTCTTTTTTAAGGAGTAGGGGAGCGGGGGAGTAGGGGAGAATTTTTTGCCCAACTATGCGCTCAAAATGCGCTCCTTTTTGAGCATGAAGAGCTGAAAACCATGTACTTTTTCAATACCTAAAAAGGCTAAAACTTTTATCTGGTAATTATTTAAGATTTAATCAGCAAACCCTATACTATTTTTAGTTGAATAAAAAGTCATGCGTATAGCCGAACAACCCCTTATAGTTCATAATATATCACAAAAATTGTGAGGATGCAACCAAAATTCTTTTGACCCGCGATTTTTTTATGTGCTTCATAAAATGATAGAATTGGTAATTTTCCACTCTATTCTATGAACTGTGGATGGAAGGATTCGGCCATTTTTAGGAGCTTTTCACCATGATAATATTTCTGAATATTGCTTCTGGAAAATATTCCTGAATATTTTGATTGTCTTTTAGTTTAGAAGTTTAGTTGAATAAAAAGTCATGCGTATAGCCGAACAACCCCTTATAGCTCATAATATATCACAAAAATTGCGAGGATGCAACCAATATTCCTTTGGCGCGCGTTTTTATGAGCTGATCGCAATGACAACAAATATTGGTGATTTTTCACTTTATGAGCTATGGATGGAAGGATTCGGTCGGGGAAAAACAAATATTTTTAGGCGCTTTTCACCATGATAATATTTCTGATATTGCTCCTGGAAAATATTCCTGAATATTTTGATTGTCTTTATAGTTTAGAAGTGTAGTTGAATAAAAAGTCATGCGCATAGCCGAACGACCCCTTATAATTCATAAGATATCACAAAAATTGTGAGGATGCAACCAAAATTCTTTTGACCCGCGATTTTTTATGTGCTTCATAAAATGATAGAATTAGTAATTTTCTACTCTATAAGCTATGGATGGAAGGATTCGGTCGGGGAAAAACAAATATTTTTAGGCGCTTTTCACCATGATAATATTTCTGAATATTGCTTCTGGAAAATATTCCTGAATATTTTGATTGTCTTTTAGTTTAGAAGTTTAGTTGAATAAAAAGTCATGCGTATAGCCGAACAACCCCTTATAGTTTATAATATATCACAAAAATTCTGAGGATGCAACCGAAATTCCTTTGGCGCGCGTTTTTTTTAGAAGCTTAACACAATGAAAATGTTGGTAATTTTCCACTAAGTAAGGAAGTATAGATCGATCAGGAAAAATCTGATTTTAATCAGGACTTAGGCACGGACACTAAATCCACTGAGGGCGTATGCGGAGCTTGGCGTTAGCCAATGCCATTCGCCCCTACATATGGCGTTTTCAACGTTAATTTGCGTAAGTCCTGTTTAATCTTAGAAGTAGAGGACACCAAGTAGCTCAAAGTTAATCAGAGATAACTTTTAACTTTTAACTTTTAACTTTTAACTTCTGACTTCTGACTTCTAACTTCTGACTTCAACTTAACCACCTATCCCTAAACGACCAGCTAAAGCAGGAGTTAAAGGAAACAAAGTAGCGATCGCCATAAACAAAGCTAACAAACACAAAGCAGCTCGTAGATCGTCAGGTTCGATTAATTCATTTAAACAAGGCCGTTCCAAATTTCGCTGTAATACCAAAATAATAATTGCCCAATACAATGCTAAAGGATTAACCAGAGAAGCGATAACTAAAACTACAAAAGTGAAAAATGTTGCTCTACCTGCAACTTTCCGAGCATAAATTGCCTGAATAATTCTACCGCCATCCAACTGACCCGCAGGCATAAGATTTAGCGCTGTAATTACCAAACCCAGCCAACCAATAATTGCTAGTGGGTGAACATCTACTATATTTTGATTTACCGCCGAACCTAAAATCGCCCGTGCTAAAGTTCCCACTAAAACAGAAGCTCTGAAAAACTCGGATGGCATCTGAAACATACTACCTTCATGGGAAAGCAACAAACCCACCAATAGCATTGCCAAAGAAAGTATTCCTCCAGCAGCAGGTCCGGCAAAAGCTACATCAAAAAGCACTTTCCTATTCGGTATTGCTGACTCGAAACGGTTAACAGACCCAAAACTGCCAATTTGCCAAGCTGGGAGAAAAAATGGCCAACTAAAGCGGACATTGTGACGTTTTGCCAAGACTTGATGGGCGACTTCGTGAATACCTAAAACTGCACATAGACCAAGTGCAATGGGTAATGCTTCTGGATACCGTGCAGGTTCGTTGAAAAAGTCAAATCCCAATAATAAACCACCTGCTTCAAAACTGGTGGCAATAGTAGCGATCGCCAACACAACTGCCAGAATTTTTTGAGATGTAGTAGCAGGTTGAGGGTCATTTTTGCTTGGTAAAATAATGACTACTGGTTTAGCTTCAGGACTTTCTATGAGGAATAGTCGGTAGCGATCGCCCAGTTTTTCTTTTAAACTGACTGATAACTGAGTATGGACTTTTTCTACATCTCCCCGTAAATTACCTTTGAAAATAGCTCCTTCTTGATAAGGAATAGTTTCAGTGGTGAAGAAAGTATCAATACCAAAAATGTCTTTGATTTTCTGGAGGTCTTCACTAGGAATAGGGATAAATTTTGGAGTTTGTTCTTTTTGTGGTTCAGTGTTTACTATTTGCTCCTGGGTTGGTTGAACTTCCTCTTCATTGCTAGATAGCTCTGAGGAGTTGCCAATGGTTTTGAGACCGGGTTGATTTTCTGCATCTTTAGCTGCTATTGTTCGTAGCTGTCGTCCCAAATATATATATAATCCTGTACAAGCTACGAGCAAAAATAGGACAAATACTAGGTTAAGATAAATTCCGGCAGCAAATAGAGCAAAAAATAATAGCCAAGGAGCCATTAATACCACTGATTGTAACCAGCCTAGAATGCCTACTTTACCATAAGGTCTTGCTCTGTTGTATCCCCAACCGAGAATTCCCAGAGTGATTAAAGCTACTATTACTGTGGTTATGTTTTCAGATATGTTATACATAATTTTATGTGCAATTCAAAAGTCCAAGATGGAATGCAGTAGGTTTTCTATTATATTTTTGTGAACAAAGGAAGGAATTTTTTAATTAAAATTCTTTGTTTTTCATACTTAACTTTTCAGGCATTTAATCAAAATAATTATAACTACAGTAGTTATTAAAACAGTATTTTATTAATTAAGTTTCAATCTGAATCTGGCTAAGTATTTTTTTTGAAAAAAATCTGTTGAGCCGATTAATTTGTTACCGAAAAATTCAGGTATAAAGCCTCTCTTAATAATTAATAATTAATAATTAATAATTAATAATTATCAATTGTTAAAGACGTAATTGTCCATCATTCATTATCCATTATCAATTAATGAACCCATCCTCTTAATTTATAAGAAAAGGTAATTCTAAATTCTAAATTCTAAATTCTAAATTCGCGCATTCCGATCACTCTTGTATGAATGTTTCTGGAGTTCCTCTATCAACATGAACATAACTGCGACGTTTAGCAGCTGTATAATTTGGATTGAGTCTAATTGCTTGATTATAATCAGCGATCGCCCCCCAATTATCCCCTACTTTTCGTAGTACATTTCCCCGTCGATAATAAGCTTTTGGATGAGTTGCATCTAATTTAATTGCCTGATTATAATCATCAATTGCTCCTTGATAATCTTCTAATTTTTCTTTAACATCACCTCTATAAATATAAGCATCTGAGTGACTTTTATTTATCTCTATTGCACGATCAAATTCTGCCAAAGCCAATTGATAATTTTGTTGCTCATATTCTTTTAATCCCTTTTGATAAAAATAATTAAATCCTAGATTTTCATTTTTACTTTGTATTTCTGTAGTTTCTTCAAATTTAGTTTTTTTTTTCTTTGAATTTTCTATTTTTTCTATTTTTTCTGTTTTTTCTTCAATATTAACTAATACATTTTTGAGAGAATTAGCTACTATCAAACTGCCAGCTACAGCTTCTTTTCTTGCCCATTTATCTGTAGCTAAAATATCATCTAGAGTAGGATTTTTCTGATAATCTGACTTATGCTTTTCACATACATATTCAATCAACTTAGGAATATCCAAAAAAGGAATTTTTTCTTCTAAAAATAATGCCACAGCCTGTTCATTTGCCGCATTCAAAGCCGCCGGCATCGAACCACCTATACGACCCGCAGCATAAGCCAATTGAATACAAGGATATTTCAAATTATCGGGTTCCTTAAAAGTCAAACTACCTGCTTTAACTAAATCCAATTGTTTCCAATCAGTATAAATCCTTTCCGGCCAAGATAAAGCATAAAGTAGAGGTAAACGCATATCTGGCCAACCCAACTGAGCTAAAACAGAAGTATCTTGTAACTCAATTAAAGAGTGAATTATACTCTGAGGGTGAATGACTATATCAATATTGTCATAATCTAATCCAAATAAATAATGAGCTTCAATAACCTCCAAACCTTTATTCATCATTGTGGCAGAATCAACCGTAATTTTCCGACCCATTGACCAGTTAGGATGTTTAATCGCATCTGCCACTTTGACCTTTGATAATTTCTCAATTGGCCAGTCTCGAAAAGCACCACCAGAAGCAGTTAAAATAATTCTACGTAAACCCTCTTTAGGCACACCTTGGAGACATTGAAAAATTGCTGAATGTTCTGAGTCGGCAGGCAACAACTTTACTCCATATTCTTCAATTAAGGGATTAACAACTGGGCCTGCTGCAATAAGTGTTTCTTTATTTGCCAAAGCAATATCTTTTCTGGCCTCAATAGCGGCGATCGTAGGTAACAAACCAGCACAACCGACAATACCTGTGACTACAGCTTCTGAGTTACCATATCTAGCAACTTCAATGACACCATCTTGGCCTGCAAGCAATATGGGTTGAGGTCTCAGATCAGCAATGGCCTCTTTTAACTCTGTAAATTGGGACTCATCGTTAATAGCAACAATTTCAGGGGAGAACTGCTGTACTTGTTGGGCCAACATTTCTACGTTACGTCCAGCAGCTAACCCAATAACTCGAAATTTGTCTGGGTTTTGAGTAACAATATCTAAAGTTTGAGTACCAATAGACCCTGTAGATCCCAAGATTGTAATTGCTTTCATATTTTTTTGAGAAATTTGTCCACAATTCCACTATACGATTCAATGGTCATTTTGTGTTAAGAGCAACGACGGAGGAGTCAGGAGTCAGGAGTCAGGAGGGAAGAAAGAAGAAAGAAGAAGGAAGAAGGAAGAAGGAAGAACAAGAACAGGAGAAGAAGGAGAAAGTTTTTTTATCACTAATTATCCGGACATGATATTAGGTATTGAAAAAGTACATGGTTTTCAGCTCTTTATGCTCAAAAAGTTAGCATTTTTAGCAAAAGTTGGGCAAAAAAATTCTCCCCTACTCCCCTACTCCCCTTTTCCCCTCTACGGTCGGGGGAGGGGCGAGGGATGGGTCCCGTACTCCTTAAAAAAGACTTTTTCAGCAAACCCTAAATAGACCGCCAAAACAATTTTTTCTGCAAAAAAGTACAAAACAAAGAGAGAAAGCCTCTTTTAATACCAATTTCATAAAATATTGTTACAGTGACGATACAGGCAACAGGGAAAGAAAAACATAATGAAAAAGAGGAAAAAAAGTGAAAATTTTAGAATTTATGGAATTTATGATTTTTTCTTTTAGGAATAAATCACAAATTAAGATGTAATATCATGTCCGGATAATTAGTTATAAAAAAACTTTCTCCTTCAACTCCAGTTCTTCTTCTTTCTTCCCTCTTTCCTCTTTCCTCTTTCCTCTTTCCTCCTGACTCCTCCGTAGTTATTTATTTATCACTGTTCAACCGGACATGATATAACTACCTTTTTTGAATTTGGTATAAGAGGGTAGAAAGGTTGATTACCAAAAAAGTAATTGCGATAGCGCAGCAGAACGGGGTTCTATCGCACTCATGGAAGTTTCCGAAAGTTTAGCCATCACTTTTGCGCTTACTAAATCCTCTTTTTGCTTGTCTTTATTCCTAAATCTATACCTACTGAATTATCAGTTTTAGGTAAGGTTTGTGGATTTATTTCTACTACAAAACTCAGAAAATATCTAGTAGGGGCGATTCGCGAATCGCCCCTACAATCTTTAATAACTGTTACTGATGATGGTTGAGCAGGTAATTCTCACGGGCGAGACTATTTTCAGCTTTCCAATCTTGGCTAAATAAACTTTATGCTGACCAACTTTAAAACCTCCCCTTGTAAATCTAGCAGTTTGCTTTGACTTTCTAATGCATAAATTTAGGAGGTCTTATCGGTTTACCTTTTCTCTTACCTTTAGTTGATTTAAAAAAGTTTTGATAAGCTTGGTTTAAATCATTCAAAGATTGCTGCAATGGTATAGCGGATACTTCTGATAGCCATTCTCTATCCTGAGTATTTTTAGCTTAAGTAATAAACTGTTTTTGTAGCTGTGAGTTACTTGGTTTATTCTCTGTTAATTTATACTTCTGTTGGCAACAAGCTAGACTATCATTCCAAACAACACGGACACAACCAAATAATCTTGCTAACTTGGTTTGTTGCCCTTTTGTTGGATATATTCTATACTTATACCTAGCTTTCATGTTATCTTAAAGTTTTGGTCTGTATGCTATAACTATAGCAGAGATTAAATTGGTATGCAATATGTTCAGAAAAGAAAGACATAGCGTCTCAGACTTAAAAGTACATTTGGTCTGTGTGACTAAATATAGAAAAAATATATTAACAGGAGAAGGACTAGAGATAATTAAAAATTCATTTGATACTGTAGCTAAAAAGATGAACTTCAAGATACTAGAGTTTAATGGAGAAGCCGATCATGTTCATGCAGCCATTGAGTATCCACCAAAACTATCAATATCTCAAATAGTTAATCATCTCAAAGGCGTTTCTAGTAGATCCTATGGTGCAGCAGGATACAAAAAACCTCATAAAACTGCGCTTTGGAGTCCTTCATATTTTGTAGCATCAGTTGGAGGCGCACCACTTGAGGTTCTCAAGCAATACATCCAGAATCAAAAGTCCCCCTAGAAGGGGGAGGCTTTAAACCCAATTTTCCGGTAAAATCACATCAAAGTTTTGGATAAAAACAAAGCCTCTAATCATCCCTTTACAGGCGATATAACTTAGTCTCAAAAACAGATTCTAGCTCCGCTCCTTGTTCCTTTTCGACAAATGATTTGAACTGCTGATCCGGAAAGTATATGAATACTTCTTCATACTTTTGCGCTAGCTCCGATATATTAAAATAACTTGAAAATTCACTGGCATCAACATCATTTATGACTTGGAAGTCAACATCTTTATCTACCAAATGACTCAAACCTAGGACGAAACTGTGCGTAGCTTCACTAATAACAACCGGACGATTTGCGACATTAATCAGTGGAGCCATGTTCAAATTTAATGCATTTGCTGTTGTACCTTGTTCTAGGTAATCCCAACCTGGTGTTTTGGCGATCATGATAGCTGAAATAACTCCAACGAAAACCATTGTTAGATATGCAAATCTCCAAAAGACTTTTTCCCAAGCTGAGAATGAAAATATCATACATTTAGTCAGAAAATAGGCGACAGAAATTTGCACAAATAATAGAGAAGGAAGTAGATATCTAGATTGCAGAGAGCGTCCGCCACCAAAAATCAGATCAGCAGTTACCAGAACTAGAGGTGTCAATACAATTGATATCACTACTAATGACCAAACTCTCCTTGGTGTAAATCGAATCAGAAAGTATAAAGATATAACAACAAGACCAAAGATTAAATAACTGGAATAAGACTCTATTCTGGGAACGGAGTTATTCCAATTTAAAAAGGAACTACCTAAGCTATTGAGCAAACCTCTGATCAAAATAGAAATATTGGAGTTTCGACTACTTACCCATTTTGTCTTTTCTTGAATTTCATCGAGACTTGTCAATATCACAATTATCCAAGGGAGAAATGCTACGAAAGCAACTGACATACTGACAATAAAAGGAACTAAGTAAGAACGAATTTGTTTGAGGCCAAGGGAAAGCATATATAAGCAATAACCAAAAGCAACAAATACAAAAAACAGGTGTGAATAGAAACCAAAGGTGAAAGTCAGTGTGCAAATTCCCCAACTTAGTTTATCATTTTTCCTCATAGCACGCAGGAGTGCTATGGTACAGATTAAAGTAGCAAGTCCAAAAAGACTATACTGACGGGCTCCCTGAGATAGTAGAATGTGATAAGGTGAAACACTAATTAGTCCAACTGCAATCCATCCTACCGATCGCGAACCAAAAAGCTCATAGCAAAGCCAATAAACAGCAGGCAAACAAGCAAATCCTAATATTACAGATAAAACTCTGGCAGCAAAAGGATCTTTGAAAATTGAAATTACAAAACGAGATAAGACGTAGTAGAGAGGAGTGTGTTCTGAATTACCCGCTAGTGCCGACATAGTATCTGGTAAACCTTTGGCAGATGTTGGCACTTGATAAGTGAGGATTTTCTCTGCACTAATAATTTCCCCATTAAAAACTTCTTCAACAATTTGAGTTCGGTTATAACCTGCTATTCGATAAAAGCCTCTAACTTCATCAGCATTGTAAGGCTTTTGATCTAAGTTGGCGAAAGATAAAAAGATGCGCAATACCAGGATCGCAACGATCAAAACTTTCCAAGCGATCGGCATAGAAAGTTCAGTTTGCTGATACTGATGAACTTGAGGTAGATGGAAGGATAAAATATTTGTTCTTATTAAGAATAGGTAAATAATTACCCCTCCTACAATCGCGACTAACACGACTAAAACTCTTTTCAATAAACCTTGATAGACATATAAAAATAGCCGAATATTACTGAGAAAATTTAGTTCTCCCATTGACTCAGTATTTTGAATAGCTAAAGTTTCCTTGGTCTTTCCATCATCTGTTAACTTGAATATTTCTAAACTAGCTGAACCAAAGGTGTAGATAGTCCTATCATTAATATAGTTTGGTGAAAAAACAATCGGCTTTCCTGATGAAGGCACATTAGCTATTCTTGATAGGGGTAATGAAGCATCTGCAATTTGTTTGAATGATTGCCCTCCATCTTCACTTTTGTATAACCCAAGACCTAGCACACCCAACACAAGTGTTTTATCGTTCTCATAGTTTGGTGAAATAGCAATAGCTTCCAACTCAGGGGAGTCAGTACCTAATCCAGGTATAGTGAGTCGCTGGTTCCAAGTTTTTCCTGCGTCCTGTGATTGAAAAAGACCTCGACCCCTGGTACTAACAAATAAAGTTTGATCCTGTGCAAAACCTGGAGAAATAACTATCTGCATTTTTCCTGCTTCTGTTAAAGCTGTATTTTCACTTATTGCTTCCCAGTTTTTCCCCGCGTCGGTACTCTTGTAGATTCCCTTCTCTCCAGTGACATAGATAGTACGATCGCTAGCAAAATTAGGGGATATGGCAATAGACGGACCAGTGTTGCCTTGAAGAGATGGAACCTGACCAACTTTCTGATAGTCTTTACCTCCATTTTGAGACCGATAGACATTACCCTTCTGAGCTAGGATGTAAACAGTCCTATCGTTCGAGAAGTCTGGAGAAACACCTATTGTGAGTCCACGTTCTTCCTTTGGCATAGAACTAATTGACCAGGAGATACCCCCATCCTGACTTCTTGCTACCTTTGTCCAGAGTAGTGATGCCCATAGTGTTTTATCTTGATCGTAGTTTGGAGAAAAAGCAACATCAAAGTAGCGACGAGGATCATAGTTTGCTGGTAGTGATTCCCACTTTCTAGTAAACCAAGGTTCTTGGAGACCTCTTTCAGCAATTTTCCAAGTTTGACCGCCATCGCTACTGATATTAATGTGGCCAACGTAATCTACAGTTGCCAAAGTTGAATCATTAGAAACTGCCATTGCAACCACTGTGCTCCTGAGTATGGTTTCTAAGTCTTGCCAATTTTCCCCCCGGTCTTCAGACTTGAAGAGACCATCAAAACCTGCTAGGAAACTCACGCTGCCATCTGTAGAGAACTCCAGCTCAGTAAAGCTAGGTTGCTTCATATCTTCAGCTTGAGGATCAATTATGAGTCCCTGAGTTTTTCCTTGCCATTCTTGGCCATTCCAGTAAAATAACCCAGTATTTGCTGTAGAAACGAACAGTTGTGGTTCATTTTGGGAACCTGGAATAATTTTGATATCTTTAATAAGCTCATTGGCGATCGGAATTGCCTGTTTTGTCCAATTTTTGCCTTGGTCAGTTGTTTGAAAAATACCCTGGGTTTCAGTCCCAAGCCACATTGAATTGACTGGCCCATCTAGCATAGACTCTATAGCAACAATTGGACTATCAAGTGGTACGCCAGATGCAGCGCGATCGCTAGCTTGCCAAGTTGCTCCACTGTCGCGAGATACTAAGAGTTCCTTTGTATTGGCAGCAATAACTAATTTGCCATCATTAGAAAAACCCAGAGCTTCAATAGGACTTTTACTTTGGAAGACCTGTTGCCAACTATCCCCAGAATTTTTAGTTAAGTAGAGTTGATCAGATATACTTGCTAGGACAATCTTTGATGAAGTTGGTGAAACAATTATATGGTCTATAGTAAGTTCATCTAAACCTTTACTGGTATTTTGCCAGGTAAGTCCTTTGTCTGATGAGCGATAGATTCCATCTCCAAGTGTTCCCAGAAATGCTAAACCATCATTTTGCTGACTCAACTCCAGATCTGTGATAAACAAACTAGAATAATCTAAACCCTGAGTAATACGCTGCCATGAAACGCCTCCATCAGATGAACGATAAAGGTTATTTCTAACAACAATTAATACTGTCTGGTCTTGTTGATAATTTGGTGATAGTTCAACGTGTGTGACAACATCATGTGGACGATGCGCCACTGAGATACCCATATTCACAAGTAGTGCCATTAGGAAGGCAACTAATACTAATCTGACAAATTGTGTGATTCGGGAAAGGCTTTGAGTCATAAAAATTATCTCCTAATTAATTGGACTTATACCAATTCTCAAAAACTTTGCTATACTTGAACTTTCTATTTCTAAATACTATTTATTGACGTAATTTTATTGTTAACTAACCTCTGTGATTTTTCCAGTTATTTTTACCACCTTCCAAGGGTAGCATTACTTTTGAGAAATGGTATTACACAAGTAAAAGAATAGAACAGTGGGACAATTGCCTCCTCATAGTCTTCTAATTTATTTTTAACATCATCTCAAATATAAGCATCTGCATGATTCATACCATTTCTCTGTAACAATGCGCTTAATAATTCTTACGAAAACCTGAATTTTACTAATAGCTGTTATCTTTAAGTATTAAGCGCAACTTTATGGAGAAATGGTATCAGGGTCTATCTCTTGGAAAAAAGAATGTCATTTATGATATTAAAAACTTAGTAAACCTTACTAGCATTTTCTAAATAAGATATTATATAAAAAATTTTGATTTCTGTGAAATATGAATAATTTAATTCAGAAAATACGTCAATCTATCCGACTCATTAAAAATGACATGATTCATAAGTATTATGACTTGAGAATCAATCAAGTTGAAGACCCATACCGAGCAATGTTCAGAAAGGAACCATACAAGTTCGTTTTTATTCTCAGCCATATGCGTTCTGGTTCTTCATTACTAGCTAATATATTAAGCTCTCATAAAGAAATCTTAGGATATGGTGAAACTCACATTCAATATGCCTCTGAATTTGATTTAAATAAATTAGTATTTAAAGTATATCATAAAACCCAAAATATTCATAGGTTGCAAGACTTAAAAAATTTGATAATGAGTCATAAATATATTCTTGATAAAGCTTTACACAATAAGATTTTTTTAGATGAAAAATTGTTAACTTCGGAAAAGTTATATGGTATATTTCTCATCAGAGATCCAGAGAGAACAATAGCTAGTATTCTCGATCTCAAGCCACACTGGAGTGAAGAAAAAGCATTAACTTATTATTTAAATCGTTTATCAACTTTAGAAAGATATGCAAAGTTAATTAATAACAAAGAACGTACTTTGATAATTACCTACGATCAACTTCTGAATCAGACGGACTTAGTTTTTGATGCTTTAAAAAAAGTTCTGGGAACACAATCAGAATTTTCGGAGGAATACAAAGTAACAAATAAAACAGGAAGACCTGGAATAGGTGATTCTAAAGAGAATATTAAAGCAGGTCGTATTGTTAGAAACCCTAGAAAATTAGAACAAAAAATAACTCCGACATCAATTGCAGAAGGAATTAAGCAGTTTGAAAATTGTGCTTTAAAACTTTCTGAGTATTGTAGTTTTGTGAAAAATCCCAACTAATTTTTGTGCTTTGTGCTACTTTTTCTGTTACAAATTGACTTGCGGAATGTGGGATTTAAAAATATGACGCTTTTTCCACCACCTGTTGTGAGTAGGATAATAATTGTTGCAGCCTTGATTTTCTTTTTCTGTAGTAGTTTACGCCACGCCTTGTTCTATTCTACTGGTTTTGACTTAGGCATTTATGACCAAGTTGCATATTTGATTAGTCAAGGAGAATCTCCTATTTCTTCTTTTTTGGGGTATCACCATCTGGGGAATCATGCTGCTTGGGCAGTCTATCCTCTAGGATTATTTTATCTGATTTATCCTAATGTACACTGGCTACTTTTGGTACAAGCTATATGTTTGGCCTTGGGAGCTTGGCCTACTTGGTGTTTAGCCAAACAGGCGGGTTTAAATCAAGGACAAGCAGTAGCGATCGCTATTTCTTATCTCCTTTACCCAGTAGTTTTTAATATTAATTTATTTGATTTTCACCCAGAAGTTATGGCGTTACCTGCTATTTTAGCTGCTATTTTAGCTGCTAGACTGCAACGTATTTTCTGGTTTTGTCTGGCAATTATTTGGGTGTTAGGTTGCAAGGCAGTTTTATCATTAACTGTAGTTTTTATGGGTGTTTGGTTACTAGCTTTTGAAAGGCGGAAGTTTTGTGGTTTAGTTGCTCTTTGTTTAGGTATTTTTTGGTTTGTGGTTGTCACTCAAGGAATTATTCCTTTTTTCAGTGGTGAAGAGGTAGCTGGAGTAGGACGTTATAGTTATCTGGGAGATTCTGTTGTGGGAATTATGATTAATATTTTGCTACAACCAGGGGTAGTGTTAGGGAAGATATTATCTTTTGAGACTATTAAATATATTTGTTTGTTATTGTTACCTGTAATTTGGGGAATATTTCCTCTACTTGAGACAAATCAAACTATTTTGCCTCATCTTATCCCTCTCATTCCAACTATTCCCACAATTGTGTTGAATGTGTTGTCTGAAGTATCGTTTCAAAGAAGTTTAAATTATCAATATTCGTTGCCAGCGATCGGTTTTTTATTATTAGCAGTAATTTCTTGTTTAGCAGCAGCTTCAAAAGCTGAAGAAAATCACATTTCATTAGATTCATCTTGGAAAAGAGAGTTAAAAATTCCCAAATTTAATCTGAGATTATCAGTACCAAATTTTCAAGCTCCTAAAATGATTATTTTGTGGTCTGTTTTAATATTTTTATTGCTTGGCAATGTAGCAGATTTATTTTTATATTGGCAGAGTTTGGATACTTGGCAAGCCACAAAAAATGCAATTACTTATGTCAAAACTGAAGGAGGGGTACTCACAGATAATAGATTAGCACCTCATTTTACCCATCGTTCAACAGTAAAGTTATTGAATCAAACACAGCCAGATAATTTAGATGAATTTGATTATGTAGTTTTGAATTTACGTCATCCTTGGCCAGATACTGAGGAGGCGGGTATTATTCTGTTTAAGAGTCTTCAAAATAACCAAGAATGGAAATTAAATTATCAGCAAAATGATGTACTGGTATTTCAAAGGGAAGAAGGAGGAAAAATTGGTAGTGGTGCAGCCGTAATTGTAGAGGAATATAGGGAGTTAGGGACCCACCCCTAACCCCTCCCAGGAGGGGAATATGAGGAGATGGACAGTGGAAAAAACTCTGAGTAAGAAATAAACCGAAATACATCCTCTTTATTTTAGTAAGCATTCAGCCGTCAGCGCTTCCCTGCGGGATGCTACGCAAACAGGGTTCAGCTATTGCTTTTAGTTCTATATAAAAGCTTTAGTAATTGAGGCAGAATTTATACTTACTATCAAAGTCTGCTTTAAAGTCTATATTAATTTAAACCCCCTCATAAGAGCTGAGAGCTGACAGCTAATAGCTGTTTGCGTTTGCGTAGCATCCCGTAGGGAAGCATTCCGCAGGAAATGCTTACAAAAATCATTACCACTCAGCAACACCTAAAAAATTACCGACCACATTGCTGTGATCGGCTCCTTTGATTTTTTATTCTTCTTCGTTTGTGTCTTCTGGTAGTTTTTCGACCTGCTCCAACAGTCTAGCTATTTCTTTTTCTAGAGAAGCTGTTTTATTTAGAAATCCAGCTTTGGCTGTCTGGCTTTCTGTCAATTTTTTCTCCAAATGCTCGCTATGAGCGTTCATGTAATCTAATGCTTCTGAAACTACTTCCCGAAACAGGCCAAGGATTCCCCCAATAATCCTATAGATTGTAGTTCGTCCCACGCTTGAACCCACTTCTCCAGCAGCTCGCTTTGACTGGTATTCAATGCTTCTGCTATCTCCTTCATTCTTTCCTTTGTTTTAGGAGTTACTGACAGATTTAATTTGTCTTTCCTAATTCCGTATTTCGGTTTTCCGGCCATATATTTTTACGTCACTCATCTTTTGGGTACAAAAATATTTTACTTAAACCTCTTGACATAATCTTATACGTAATTAATAATAATATTAAGTATTTACGCCAAAGATGTTCGGGAGGTGACACCCAACGAAGCAGTTCAAACAGTTAAAACCTAGTACTTAACTGAAATAGCCATACTTATTTTCAGTGACTATCTAATCTATATCTTTCCGGGTGAGGCTTTTGTCTACTAATTTCACCCCTTTCTTACCGAATAATTAAGTTTTAAAGCGTCTCCTTTATAAGGAGAAACAAGCGGTCGAGGGATGGATGGGTTTCCTAACCATATCCAATCGACCAAGAGAGAAAAAACTTTCCTTTGAGTCAATCCTCTTGTTTTGAAGGAGAGGTAATTATTAATTATTCATTATTAATTGTTGAACCCTTTTACCCCTTTTTACATCTTTCAAATGTCTGGAATCTTTGACACATTAGGTTTTGCCAATTGCTTTCGCCCCGACGATCTACCTGTTTGGGGAGAATATATTTGGTACTCTTACGAGGATCTGTTTCTCTGCAACAATGTCCCAGACCTCGAATTACAAATAGACCGTGTAGAACAAATATGGACTAAAGCTAGCTATTCTTATATACAAGAAGGTATGGCTTATAGCGTCATCAAAGTTTATAAGCTATACAAAAAATTAGGGTTTAAAGACTTCAAAGAGTACTGTCTGAAACGAGTCAAGAAAACAACTTGGCGAGTCGAACACATTATCAAGGCAGCTCAAACAGCTTGGAATTTGATGGTTGCCGGGTTCAACGAACTTCCCAGCAATGTATCTCAAGCCTACGCTTTATATGAACCTTTAGTGAAGAAAGGCTGTGACTATGACGTTGAAGACGCTTGGAAAAACATACTTTGTCGCAGTCAAGAAGAAAATACAGCCATTACTGCGGGATTAATAGAAGCAACTGTTAGTCCTGAGAAAAAGAGAAAAAGGTCAAAAATTAAACTGCCTGAAGAGGTGATGGCTTTACTCAGAAAAAAGGCCGAAGAAAAAGGTCAAAACCCTGAAGATTTGGCAGCCGAAATTATCAGCGAATATTTTGCCGTAGAACAAGACTTTGAGCCAGATACTGAAACAGTAGCCGAGCCAGAGTCTATAGACAATTTAAAAGGGTGTGTGTCAAAAACGCCTGAGATTAAAGCCTGGGAAATTGATTTACAGAATTTAGTTCAGGAAAAATATACTAATAAATCCAACTTTGAAACAACCGCAGACAGTTCCGTAATACCGGGAGGATGTCAATCAGATGGGGATATCTTCTCTGGAGGCCAAGTACGGCGACCTCCGACTTAGAGCTACTTAGGGCTTGCGCTCAAAAGTCTTTCTTCAGGAGTAGGGGAGCGGGGAAGTAGGGGAGTAGGGGAGAATTTTTTTGCCCAACTATGCGCTAAAAATGCTAACTTTTTGAGCATGAAGAGCTGAAAACCAAGGTATTACAGACCTAAAAAGGCTAAAACCTTTATTTGTAAATGCTTTTAGATTTAATCAGCAAGCCCTACTTAGAAGCAGACTTACTTTGAATATACTTATGGACTTGGTATCAGTTATAGGGCTGTGCGCAGGCAACAGGCAATAGACAACAGCTCATCTGGGGGAATAAAAAAACGATAATATAAGACTTTTAGCTATTAGACAGTTCCTGTAATTTGTAAATATGCTAGCGTACATTACTATGTTCAAAATTTGCTTACTTGTTTCTTCTAAATAGAAGTATAGTCAGCAAATATTACTGAATGTTGTCAAACTCAGACTCAGTTGCTAAAATTTTCTTCCTTCTTACTTCTTACTTCTAAAATGCTAATTGTCAAACAACTAAAATCTGTTCCTCTCTCTACAATAACTATCATTGCTGCCATAATTTTATTTATCTGTAGCAGTGTGCGTCACTTATTATTTCAATCTAGCGCTTTTGAAATGGGAATTTATGACCAAGTTACTTATTTAATAAGTCAAGGTTTACCCCCTATTTCTTCCTTCTTAGAAGTACATCATTTAGGTAACCATGCTGCTTGGGCAATGTATCCTGTGGCATTACTTTATAAAATTTATCCTTCTGTCTATTGGTTATTACTAATACAAGCTATTTGTTTAGCAATAGGAACAATTCCTACCTGGAGTTTAGCGCGTCATGCTGGCTTAAATAAAAAACTTGCTTTTGCTATGGCAATAGTTTATTTATCATACCCAGTAGTGTTCAATCTCAATTTATTTGATTTTCATCCAGAAGTAATGGCATTGCCAGCAATGTTAGGAGCAATTTTAGCAGCAAAATTAGATAAAACTCTCTGGTTTTGTATAGCTATTATTTGGGTTTTAGGTTGTAAAGATGCTTTATCTTTACCTATTGCTGGAATGGGTTTTTGGTTATATTTCTATGAAAAAAAACGATTGTGCGGAGCAATAGCTTTGTTTGCTGGTGTAGCTTGGTTTATTATTGCTACTCAAGTACTAATACCTTATTTTAAAGATGGTCAACCACCAGGAGGAATCGGACGTTATCGATATTTAGGAGGCTCTATACAAGAAATTTTACTGAATATGTTTTTAAGACCTGAACTGGTGTTTGGTAAATTAATTTCACTGAAAACTCTAGAATATTTACTATTACTAAATCTGCCCGTAATTTGGTGGCTTGCTCCTAAATATTTAACTCCTTTAATAGCAGCTTCTCCCGTTTTGGCGATGAATATTCTCTCTAAAATTGATGCTCAAAGAGATTTAATTCATCAGTATTCTTTGCCAATATTACCTTTTTTATTAATGGCTGTAATTTATACTATTGCTGATGGAAAATGTGGTTTATGGTATTGGCTATGGAATTTACGCAAACCTCAAACGGATAAAGCTGAAAATATATCTACAATTGTTAGCGATCGCTTACCAAAATTTATCATTATTTGGTCTTGCATCGGATTTTTAGCTTTGGCTAAATATGGGTATTTTTGGTCTATTTATTTAGATTATCTAGATACTTGGCAAGCAGCACGAGAAGCGGTTGCTTTAGTTGATACAAAAGGTGGTGTTTTTACTACTTCTGAAATTACGCCTCATTTAACTCATCGTCAGTTTATTAAATTAATTGTTGAAGAAGATGAATTACCAAGAACTGAAGCATTAGTTGAATATGATTATATTTTGATAAATGTACGTCATCCAGGGTGGAAAAGTAGTCAGGAATATTCAACAAAATTAGTAGATAAACTCAAAGTTGATTCTGAATTTCAGCTTAGTTACGAACGAGATGATGTTTATTTATTTGAAAAGGGGAAAAATATTTCTCTGTTTCACTAATGCTCCTACTAAATTTATGAATAATTAATTAAATAGAGCCAATATCTTCTGGATTAAAATTTCTTAAAGGTAGATAGGGAGACTCTATGGATGGGTTGCTCCATATTTGTTCTAATCTAGTTTTGGCATCAGATATTAAACTGCGAAGTTGTTCTATTGTGTCTAAACCTAAAGGTGACAATAATTGTTCGGCAAAATCTACTTTTTTTGCTTCTAATAAATATTTTGGAGTCTTTTCCATGTAGAATAAACTCCAACCATGCCAATATGAATTACTGCTATCTTCTGTTTTCCTTTGAGATAGGAGAAATAAGAAAAAATCAGCTTCTATAAATTGCTGCATTGGCACAATTTCTGCGATTTTTCCATTTGTATGGCGCTGATTTAATATCTCTGAATGACGATTATTTGAGGAATTTTCAAATAGTTCTACAGGCTGAGATATATCATTCAATAGTATAGATAAGCTGTCAAGAAGATCCCATGAATTGTCAGGACAAAAAACTGTTTCTTTGAGGATTTCTGAAATTAACACCCACCGATTTTCTCGAATTAGAAAAGAAAAATATGTTACAAATAATTCGTGAGTTATAAACTTGTATAAATCTAAATCAAAAGTTTTTTCTTGGCTCACAAACTCAGAATCTTGATGTCGATTTTTATCTAGAACTTTAAAAAAAAGGCTAACTGGCGGAAAATAATGGGTAATAATTTCTCCAAAGCGTTGATATAAACTAATAGCTGCATCATTAGATTCTTTTGTAGTTGCTATTACTTCCATAAAACCAGCAAACTCTATAACCAGTTCTTCTGTTTTATCGATTGCTTTTATCAGTAAATCTTCATTTTCTACACTTTTTTCTGAAAATATTGGTGTCATATCTTTTATTTTACTGTCTAACTGTTTAACATATTTCTTGATTTTAGTTCCACTCCAGGGAACATCTCTTTTTATCTCTAACTTTGCTTGCTCAATAATGGAAAGTATCCTTTTTATTTCTTCTACCAATTCTTGCAAAATAGGACGAATAGCTCTTTCAAGAGATTTTGCTAACTTATTACGCTCTGTAGATTTGTCTTGATTATCCACAGGCATATTGTAAGTAAGAATTCGTCTCATTCGCAAATCAAAAGGTAGTTGTTCGGGAGTACCAAAAGCAGTATTCATAACCATAATAATTTTTCCCTCTCCCAAATTTTTCATTGCATATCCAAGCTCAATTAATACATTTGGATTTGGAGTAAGACGAAAGTTTGCATCTTTATTAATAATCGAAACATCACACACAAAAATCTGAGCCTCGTCAATTTTCTCAAAAATCGTCTTAACAATATCTGGCGAACCAGCTACATTTTGAGTATCGCGGTCTATAACTGGTTCCACTTTAATAGAATCATCATTACGAATAGACTTGACAGCTTTCTCAAGAGCATCCTTAATAAATCCACGATTTGTATTATTTGGTAAATCTGACTGCCAAGAATAAAAGATTTTGCAATGCATAATCTGTACAAAAAATAGTATTAATAAAATTAACAATTTCCATTGTAATAGAAAAAAAATCTAATCAGTTCGCCATCTTAATACACAAAAAAATCAAAAAAAAACCTGTTTTCTATACTCCAAATTATTTTATTTTTCATCCATTAAAAAATAAAAGTAATGCAATATTATGCGATCGCCGTAAATTTTATGTCGGTACTTCTACTAATTTTGCTACTTCTTCACCAAGACATATGAAATGGTTAGGATTTAAAGTAAGTAACCGATCTACCTCTACTTTAAAAACAACTTGAGCAATTAAACCATCGTAAATTCCACCTCCTGTTAAATTCAAATTTACCATTTTATGAATAACAGTTTGATAATCTTCCGTAGAAAGAGAAACTACTTCAAATTCTGCTAAATTTTCTCTGATTAATTGTTGTGCAAGTTTTGGGGAAACAGCAGGTTTTATAGGAAGGCGAATTAAAACGGAATAGAGTTCTGCCAAAGTATGAGTGCAAATTATTCCTTGAATATTTCCAGATTTAACTTTTTTTAATCGTGAAAGACAAGCTGAATGTTGAGGATAATTACTCCATAATGCAGCGACTAAAACACTTGCATCAAATAAAGCTTTTACCACGATGTTAATTCATTAATTCTTTCTGTTCTCAGTTCATCAATAATTGTTTCTGTATTAGATATTGGTTCAGCTTTAAAGACTAATATTCCATCTTCATAGTAGGTTTCTAATTCTGGTTCTAAGAGTTGAAGAATAAGTTGATCATTCTCAACTTTCAAGGATAACTTAGTTTGATTGTTAATTCCTAATTGTTGGCGTATTTTTTCAGGGATTTCAATACGACCAAATTGATCGATAGTGAGTTGTTCCATATTGTAATTATCTGCTATAATAATCCTCTTGAACCATCAGAGTTTAGTAGTAGACTGACACAGCTAAAACTGTGCAGAGCGCTTTTTTCGTATAGTTCTTATTATAGCAAGGTTTGAGAATTTTTCCCTAATGCACCATTTAAGCTGTGTCAGTCCATTAGGGTGCGTTGCGTAAGTCCTGATTATTTAATTCATGCTACTCTAAAAAATGAAAACACAATTGGAGGGGGCTAAGAATGACTACAGAAACATCTCCCAAAACCGAGTTAGCAACCGAAGTAACTCCCGACTGGGAACCACCAATGCCACCTACAGACTTAATCTTTGATGATGGAGAACTCTTGGAAAGCAAACGTCACCGTATTGCCATGAATCTTCTGATAGATTCCTTGTATCAACATTGGTCAGATCGCACCGATTTTTTTGCAGGTGGCAATATGTTTATTTATTACAGTAGCGCTCAAGCCCGAAATCGCGATTACAAAGGTCCTGATTTCTTTGTGGTTTTGGATGTTGATGGCAAAACAGATCGTCAAGGATGGGTAGTTTGGGAAGAAGAAGGTCGTTATCCAGATATGATAGTTGAACTCACATCTTCTTCCACTGCTAGTGTAGACATTGGCAAAAAAAAGGATATTTACGAGCGAACATTCCGTACTCCAAATTATTTTATTTTTAATCCATTTGATCGAAAGTCATTAAAGGGATGGCGTCTGCAAAATAAGAAATATCAGGAGCTACAGCAGGACGATCGCGGATGGTTGTGGTGCGAGGAGTTAGAGTTATGGTTGGGTACTTGGGAAGGAACTATTCTGCAAGAGTCGGCAGTGTGGTTACGATTTTATGACTCCGAAGGAAACTTGGTATTATTGCCAGGAGAAGTAGCTGAACAAGAACGTCAACGTGCTGAACAGGAAAGTCAACGTGCTGAACAAGAACGTCAACGTGCTGAACGTCTGGCTGCTAAACTAAAAGAGTTAGGGGTAGATCCTGATTCTGTCTAATATCAAATCCGTTTGCTTTGGAGTGTTATAAGAAACCGGGTTTGTGGGAAGTATGATGTTAGTATGACGCGATATTTCAAACAAACACGGTTTCTAGGCTTTATTATGCGATCGCCGTAAATTTTATGTCGGTACTTCTACTAATTATGCTACCAGTACTTACGCAAAGGCACTACATATAGTAGATAAAAACTATAGCACTATAGTAAATATGACATTTTTATCGAAAAAATGCGTAAGTTCTGAAAAATAAAAACACACACAACAATTTGCTTACAACAGTGTTGCAAAATTTTTCATCCAATCAGTGTTATTCAGGATAGGTGCATTAGGTATAGTAATACAGCGGATTCCAGGTATATGAAGTACAGAGATTAACAATTAAATGAATGCAAGTGCAGGCATCTTGCCCGCAACGGCCACAGAAACAAAGGAACGCGCACCAAGAGAAGGAGCAGGAGAATGCTTTGGCCACTGTAGTCTATCTATGTGAAAACTGCTATCAGGATTTTTTATATCAAAGGTAAAAGAAATTTATCATAATCTAATAGATATCTCGGATAATAAAAAATCAAATCAACTACCGTACAAAAATTATCAATTCTTTCCCTCTACTCTGTAGGGGCGTTCCATGCAACGTCCCTACTACTTCCTCTTTTGGAGAATATCATGTCCGCTTAAATAGTTATTAAATAAGGGAATAGGAAGCACCGTAACTGGGATAATAAGGATATAAAAGAGGATAGGTTTTTTCCAAATCGCTATTACTTAGACTTGATATCAGTAGTTTCACTTTTTATGAAGCAAATATAAAGTAAAAAGTTCCGTATTTCCTACCTAGTAACGTCATAAGTCTTCGGTAATAATAAGGATGTTGAAACAAACAAAGACTGTTAACACAACAACTAATAATTTACATAGGAGATTTAAACAAATGACTACTAACTACCTCAAGCAAATTACACTCGCTACTATCGGAACTGGTTGTATTGCTCTTGGTGTTGCCACTGAAGCTCAAGCATCTATCGGCACTGTGAATATATCTAATGACATAGGTTTTTTTGGAAGTAATACTGGAATTGAGTTTTTAGACAATGATATTGAGTACGCTGGATTTGGAGTTTTCTCCTCCTTTGGAACAGATGCAGATGGTTCAGTTATAACTGGTTCGTTCGGTGTTCCTGGAGGTCCGATTACTTCTTTTTTCACTTTTGATGCTAATCCTGGTTTCGTTTTTGACCTTGACTCTATAACTTTTGCAGGTCAAATGGGTGATTTCGTCATGTATGACTTGATGGGAACCATCACAGATGACGCGGGGACAGCTTATCAAGTTGAAGGTGGTTTAAGCAGTCAAATGATTGGTTCTCCTTCACAAGGTTATTCTTGGTCAGCAAGTCTAGAAACTAAAAGAGTTCCTGAACCAGCAACAATATTAGGTTTAGGTGTGGTAGCTGTTGGTTCTGCTTTCGGTTTGAAGAAGAAGAATAGCTAGTTGTTGAAGTTATTAAAACTTAGTCGTCAAGTTGGATTTGATAATTGCTCGGTCAATATAGCTTTGCTGAATCAAGGAATGAATCTCAAGGGAACAGGCACATCTCAAAACTTAACAAGCCTGAATTAGTTCTCATAGAATGTTTGAGTATCTCTATGAGAAATCTCCAAGAATTAAAAATTAAATCAATTGCGATTCATAAATTATCAGTTATTTCTCCCTGTTCCCTGTTGGCTGTTGTCTATTGCCTATGGGTGGAGGAGATGTCTCATAGCAGTATTGAAATGATGACAAAGAAATTCCTAGAGGTATTGACTGCTGTTGGTGTAGCATGACCGAGGATGGGAAGAGTGAGCTGCTTGGTTAATTGAAGTTCGAGATCGATACTGTTTGATTTTTCTACAGTTTTTTTCGTAACTCAAAATATTTGCGATACATCCCTTTATTTTGATGAGAGCGTGCGATAGCTATTTGAATTCCACTAGCTCCTATTTGATGTTCTTCACCATACATATAAACTTTCAGTTGTTTGATTTAACATAAAAATTATTTGCTTTTTATATGAATTAATTTTTTTGGCTATTGCTGGTAAGTCTTTCTGTCTACCATGAAGTATTTTACAGCAGATTCCACTAAGGGTGAGGTACACCCCGAAGCGGGCGATTTTATAGCGGTCAAGATGCTATAGCGGGCAAGATGCCCGCACTACAAAGATTCAATTGTTAATCTCTGTACCTCATAACGCGCGGAAACTGCTGTAATTTCTCGCTCAACACATTCAGGCATTACAAACTTGCTTTGACTCCAGAGTCAAAGCAAGAAAATTAGCCCTTGTTATCAACGCCATCAGCCATCTTTGAATCAGTTATATCATGTCCGGATAATTAGTGATAAAAAACTTTCTCCTTCAACTCCAGTTATTCTTCTTCCTTCTTCTTTCTTCCCTCCTGACTCCTGACTCCTGACTCCTGACTCCTAAGTCGTTATTTATTTATAACTGTTCAACCGGACATGATATTAGTCTCCTGCAAAGGAACTGCGTGAACAGGTGGATGATGGATTTGTCATCTACAATCCCAGTATACAGATATATTTATAATTCTATCCACACTTCAATATTACATCGGACTATCTCCCCATTTCTCTACAGATATAATAAGTATTCAACCGGATTTGAGATCAAACCCGCCATCAAATTCACCAGTAATTTTCCAGAGTGGCGTGGGGTCTTAAACCCAATATTAACAGGACTTATGCCAAAGCACTACATATAGTAGATCAAAACTATAGCACTATGGTATATATGATATTTTGATCGAAAAAATGCGTAAGTCCTGAAAAATCAAAATACATATAACAATTTACTGACAACAGTGTTGCCAAATTTTGGCTCTAATCAGTATTACTCAGGATAGGTACATTAGGTATGGTACTAAGTCCAATTTACTGACAGCGCTGTTCATTTAAGTAGACGACAAAATTCTTTTGGGTTAGGCAATAGCAGTGCAACCCCACGGGGTGCGATAGACGCATCTGTGAACGCACTCCTGTGAGGGAGAAGGAGAATGGTTTGGCCACTGTAGTCTATCTATATTGAAAACCACTATCAGGATTTTTGATATCAAAGGAAAAAGAAATTGAGAATCATCTCATAGACATCTGGCGATAATAAAAAATCAAATCAACTACCCCACAAAAATTATCAATTCTTGCCTACTCTTTAGGGACGTTGCATGCAACGTCCCTACTACTTTCTATGGGTGGAGAATATCATGTCTGCTTGAATAATTATTAAATAAGGGAGTAGGGAACACTGTAACTGGGATTATAAGGATATAAAAGAGGATAGGTTTTTTCCAAATCGCTATTACTTAGACTTGATATCAGTAGTTTCACTTTTTATGAAGCAAATATAAAGTAAAAAGTTCCGTATTTCCTACCTAGTAACGTCATAAGTCTTCGGTAATAATAAGGATGTTGAAACAAACAAAGACTTGTTAAGACAACAACTAATCACTTACTAAGGAGATATCAACAATGACTACTAACTACCTCAAGCAAATTACACTCGCTACTATCGGAACTGGTTGTATTGCTCTTGGTGTTGCTACTGAAGCTCAAGCATCTATCGGCACTGTGAATATATCTAATGACATAGGTTTTTTTGGAAGTAATACTGGAATTGAGTTTTTAGACGGTGATATTGAGTACGCTGGATCTGGAGTTTTCTCATCCTTTGGAACAGATGCAGATGGTTCAGTTATGACTGGTATGTTCGGTGTTCCTGGAGGTTCGATTACTTCTTTTTTCTCCTTTGATGATGATTCCTCCACTTTTGACCTTGACTCTATAACTTTTGTAGGTCAAATGGGTGATTTCGTCATGTATGACTTGATGGGAACCATCACAGATAACGCGGGTACAACTTATCAAGTTGAAGGTGGTTTAAGTAGTCAAATGATTGGTTCTCCTTCACAAGGTTCTTCTTGGTCAGCAACTCTAGAAACTAAAAGAGTTCCTGAACCTGCAACAGTATTAGGTTTAGGTGTGGTAGCTGTGGGTTCTGCTTTCGGTTTGAAGAAGAAGAATAGCTAGTTGTTGAAGTTATTAAAACTTAGTCGTCAAGTTGGATTGGATAATTGCTCGGTCAATATAGCGTTGCTCAATCAAGGAATAAATCTCAACAGAACAGGTACATCTCAAAACTTAACAAGGGTGAATTAGTTCTCATAGAATGTTTGAGTATCTCTATGAGAAATCTCCAAGAATTAAAAATTAAATCAATTGCGATTCATAAATTATCAGTTATTTCTCCCTGTTCCCTGTTCCCTGTTCGCTGTTATCTATTGCCTATGGGTGGAGGAGATGTCTCATAGCAGTATTGAAATGATGACAAAGAAATTCCTAGAGGTATTGACTGCTGTTGGTATACCATGACTGAGGATGGTAAGAGCAAGCTGCTTGGTGAATTGAAGAGCGAGACCGAGACTGTTTGATTTTTCTCAAGTTTTTTTCGTAACTCAAAATATTTGCTATATATACCTTTGTTTTGATGGTGCCATAGCTATTTGAGTTCCACTAGCTCCTATTTTAGGTTCTACACTATACATATCAACTTTCAGTTGTTTGATTTCACATCAAAATTATCTTTTATATGAATTAATTTTTTTGGCTATTGCTGGTAAGTCTGTATGTCTACCATGAAGTATTTGACAGCAGATTCCACTAAGGGTGAGGTACACCCCGAAGCAGGCATCTTGCCTGCAATGGGAGCATTCAATTGTTAATCTCTGTACCTGATAATGCGCGGAAACTGCTGTAATTTCTCGTTTGACACATCCAGGCATTACAAACCTGCTTTTACTTTGGTGTCAAAGTTGGTACTCTCAGCTTGCTGCGATATAGAACCATTATGGTATCGTTCTTATCTGCTTTTGGCTGCTCTCCTCAGAACTCAGTGCTGGTGAAGTGTAGAAAAATGCTTCCATCTCCTCTACTCCCTCACTCTCCCATTCTCCTACTCCCCCACCCAGAAATACCCAAGCAGGGGAATAAAATTAAATAACTGAGATTAATTCAACAATTCCATCGCTCGTCCCTTCAACCCCTCAGCCGTGATACCATTAAAAGCCATCACATGACCAGCACTTGAAGCAGTCTCACCCCGACGCCAAGCAAAGGTATCCCGCTTAACCTGACTCCTTAACATAATTGGCTCCAACATCAAACTCGCACCACCAGTCACCCCGATCAATGCGTTACCGCCGAATAATTTATCAAAGCCAGCATCATCTAAAAATCCGCCATCAGCTTCAGAGCAAGTATCCCAACCTGTATCCTGGGGACGATACAAACGCCTGGGGTTGATTACAGAAACTATCCGCACCCCAACACCTTCAGTTTCCAAAGCAGCAGCAGCTTCAAATACTGGAATTAATGGCATATCTCCCACCACTGCAAACACAACAGTTTTATTCCCGGCAACCTCAGACAAAACAATAGCACCATCCTGCAACCCTTGTCTTGTCTGCTCAAAAGTCGTCCGAATAGGTAACGGTGACTTACTCGCAGTAATAGTCACACCCTTATTTTTAGTAGTCAATGCCCAATCATAACAAACTTGAATACTATTAGCATCGGGGGGAAACAGGGCGAATACATTACCATTGCGCATCATTGCTGCAAAATAAGCTTCAATTTCTGGGCGTTGATGAGTCCAACCGTTGCGTCCCTGCTCCAATGCACCCGCAGTAAACAATGTAATTGTTGAAGGAGTCGCGTGACGTAACTCTGCCATTGCTTGAGTAACAGTCTGCCAAATAGGTACACCGTTAATAGCGAAAGATTCATAGGAACACCAAACTGTACGCGCTCCCATTAATGCTAAACCTGCAGCCATACCAGCACAAGCATCTTCGCTCAAAGGTTCATAAACCTGACCCTTCGGACCTTGGAAATAAAGGTCATCAGAGGTAGGGTGAATAATTTTCAACGCTTGGTTGACATTATTAATACCCGATGCAGCATTACCGTCAGCATTTGTGAGCAAGAAATTGGGGTCTTTTTGCCCGACGTAAGCTATTAATGCTCCCATTGCAGTTGTGGCAACTTTCTTTTCTCCACCAACAGGAAATTCTTCTAAAGGTAGTTTTCCTAAATCTGGCAATGGGTATTCAAATTCAGTGACAACTGTTTTAGAAGCAGGGCCTCCACCCGCACGTTCGCAATTTTTCCGGACTAATTCCCAACCTGCTACTGGTAAAGCACGTTCTTTGAGAGCTTCGATCATGTGGGGACTGTCGAGAGTATCTTTAGGGTAGAGGTTATGAGATTTTGAACCTCTAGCATGAACCCCCGTACCCTTAAGTTGTTTGATAATAAAAATGGTGAGTGTGCCACCGAGAGCAGATTTTGCAGCTTTATCCACATTTTCTAATACAGCTTTTGTGAATTCTAGACGCTTTTCAAAAGAGAAAGCACTGCTATCTATATAATCACCTACTTGGTTTTTGTCATCGAAGTCTTTAGCATCTACCAGTATTACTTCTGCGAAACCGTTGCCTTTCCAATAAGCAATCATTTCTTCATTGGTTTTGGTAGATACCATACTATGGTGTTCTTGACTGTAACCATTCCACACTAATACTGGTAAAAAGTTGGTAACTTCAGGATAAGCAGTATTAAAATGTGCCATAGCGCTGACTGGGTATGGTTCGCCCATACCACCATCTCCCATGGTAAATGGAAATAGAGTGTCACGGTGTAATAGTGCTGCTGCCATGGCGAAGTGTTGCCCTTGGCCTAGTGGCCCGGCAGGGTTGAGTAAACCAGGGATGTAGCCAGATAAGTGTCCGAGGAGTCCGTGCATTTCCCGGAAGCGATCGCGCATTTGCTGTACTGTGGAAATTTCCATGTCTTCCAGGGAGCGGTCTAGAAATGCAGCACTATAAAAGCCGGGGGCATGGTGTCCGACTTCTGTCATAATATTTTTGTAGCCTAACATTACCAGTGCTGCATAAGCTTCAGCTTGACTAGCAAAACCACCTGGGTGTCCTGATGCTTTGCTGCCTGTAACTTGTAGCATTAGGTAACGGAGAGCATCAGCATAGAGGAGGGTTTGATATACGCCAGTAGGGTCGCTTGGTGAGGCGATCGCTTTACTTCCTTCTGCTATTGCTGGAGTATTACCGTGGGTCTCGAAATCAGGCCAAGCTTCTCCAAAGTATTGGATACCTTCGCAAAAATCTGGAACTGTTGTTGGTTTTGGCGTTGTTGCAGTCATAGAAATTTATCTGTAATTTTATCTCTTTAATTTTCAGTTAACAATAATTTAACATCTACGGGGATCGATGTTAATTTCTTTTACTTTGCATAGTAATAAGCTCTAGCAATGTTTATTAAGTTCTATCTAAATCAAAAAAAACTTAACAGTTCAAGTCATTAGAAAATCAAAAAGATAACTAGATAAGAATATGACTACAACTCAACTATCAATGCCAAAAGCTCCTACTCTCATTCAACTCCTCCAATGGGTGTTTTACTTATTGACATTTTCTTATAAATGTGATTAAGAATATGATGATGTATTTCAAGTTCAGCTTGATGGTCTGTCAATATTTTTCAGTCATTACCAGGCCATTATTAATTTTTTAAGAACAGTCTCTAAGAGCTGATTTATAAAGTAAATATTAATGCGCTGAATCACTTGCTATATCTAGGTTTAATGATTTATTATCAAGTAATCCCCTAATTGCTAAAAGCTAGGTAATATAAGACTTTTGGCGAAGTTTACAAATCAGCTCTAAGAGAAAATTGCTTTTCAAGGATTTTTTGGCCTCAACAACAAAATTGCGAGATACACCCTAATACTTTTATATTATTTTTGGGTGCATCTCCTCACAAACAAATATCTGAAGGATATAATGAATCTAGGTTTTAAAATTGACGTAGGTTTGCCAGAAATTAGACCTGTGAACCTACATTTTTTCTTTCTGCTTACGTTTCAGGAAAGTTGTGCCTAAAGCACTTAGGGCTAATAAACCTAAAACTGAAGCCGGCTCAGGTGTTTTTTTGATATCCCCAACTGTAAAATCATCAAATGCAAAAACATCTCCCTGTCCAGTAGTTGTCAAAAAGTCAACAGACATAAATTTTTCAGAATGATCCTCCGCAACTATACCAAAAAAGAAGACTGAACCATCTGTACTGCCAAAGCTTCCGACTGTATTAGGAACTGCAAAGGTCTCTATTGTTCCGTTTGATAGCTCTATCGCAAGCTGACCACCAAAATCACTAATGTCAATACCATAGAAACCAAAAGCCCCTACTGCTGTGTCAAAATCTACCTGAAAGTTATTAGATCCACCTGCTGATACTTGCCAGAAGTTAGTACCAGAAGTACCGTATCGACCAAATCCATTCGTGCTACCAACAGGAACAGAGCGTATTCGTCCTCCCCCACCAGAAAGAGTAGCTGTAATATCAGAATCAGGGAAAGTTAAATCTAATGGTCCACTTGTTCCTGTAGCAAATCCTTCAAAATCTTCAGTTCCTACCCCAACTAAATTAGATAGAAAATCGGATTCAGCATCAGAGGCATTGGGAAAAGAAGCCAAAGGTACAGAACGACTATTGTTCAAGTCTTCTCCAAAGAAAATTTGAAAAGCCTGTGCAGGAACATTGCTAAAAGTTATGATAGTACCAAAAGCAAGGGCACTAGAAACAATAGTTCTGGTGAGTTTGACGCTTTTTACAGCAGCAACAGTTTTGTTCAACATGATTAAATCTCCTGAGAAAATTCATTACCTGATATTGTTTCACCACTACTCCGGAAATTTATGCAAAAATTTTTTGCCTCACGAGATAAAGAAATGCCTGAAACGTTATAGCAGTATAGAATAGAGAAAATAAAAATTACACAATAAATCAAATCAAAATCATTTCCATAGAGGAGTAACTACTTTGCAGTTGTCCCTATATTGAGTTGAGTTATTGTTCAAAGAAAAACCTAAAAAGCGTCGGGAGGAAGTACGCAGCGCCCGTTTTAACGGCTGGTTAAATAACGACACGCGGGTAATAAGAAGAAGGAAAAATAATGTGGGCCTTGCATAAATGCGGAATGTAGGTTAGTAGTTTTGTGGAATGGGCATCTTGCCCGTTCCCAAATTGTCTAAATTGCGAGATACACCCTAATACTTTTATATTATTTTTGGGTGCATCTCCTCACAAACAAATATCTGAAGGATATAATGAATCTAGGTTTTAAAATTGACGTAGGTTTGCCAGAAATTAGACCTGTGAACCTACATTTTTTCTTTCTGCTTACGTTTCAGGAAAGTTGTGCCTAAAGCACTTAGGGCTAATAAACCTAAAACTGAAGCCGGCTCAGGTGTTTTTTTGATATCCCCAACTGTAAAATCATCAAATGCAAAAACATCTCCCTGTCCAGTAGTTGTCAAAAAGTCAACAGACATAAATTTTTCAGAATGATCCTCCGCAACTATACCAAAAAAGAAGACTGAACCATCTGTACTGCCAAAGCTTCCGACTGTATTAGGAACTGCAAAGGTCTCTATTGTTCCGTTTGATAGCTCTATCGCAAGCTGACCACCAAAATCACTAATGTCAATACCATAGAAACCAAAAGCCCCTACTGCTGTGTCAAAATCTACCTGAAAGTTATTAGATCCACCTGCTGATACTTGCCAGAAGTTAGTACCAGAAGTACCGTATCGACCAAATCCATTCGTGCTACCAACAGGAACAGAGCGTATTCGTCCTCCCCCACCAGAAAGAGTAGCTGTAATATCAGAATCAGGGAAAGTTAAATCTAATGGTCCACTTGTTCCTGTAGCAAATCCTTCAAAATCTTCAGTTCCTACCCCAACTAAATTAGATAGAAAATCGGATTCAGCATCAGAGGCATTGGGAAAAGAAGCCAAAGGTACAGAACGACTATTGTTCAAGTCTTCTCCAAAGAAAATTTGAAAAGCCTGTGCAGGAACATTGCTAAAAGTTATGATAGTACCAAAAGCAAGGGCACTAGAAACAATAGTTCTGGTGAGTTTGACGCTTTTTACAGCAGCAACAGTTTTGTTCAACATGATTAAATCTCCTGAGAAAATTCATTACCTGATATTGTTTCAGCGCTCATCCGGAAATTTATGCAAAACTTTCTTGTCTCACGAGATAAATAAATGCCTGAAAAGTTGTGACAGTATAGAATAGAGAAAATAAAAATTACATAATAAATCAAATTTTGAAGAAGACAGAAGACATAATACAGAAGACAAAAGGCAGAAGAAAAAATTGCTTATCGATTCAAACCCCAAGCAATTTTAAGCATTTCCATAAGCTCCAAGAGAATTTCCTCTTTTGAAATTCAAAACAATTAAAATTATCCCAAAAATATTCGGCGTTGCTGAATTGAAGTATGAATGTGCGATTGTTTGGCTCTGTTCAACAATGAATAATGAATAATGAATAATGAATAATTACCTCTCCTTGAAAGAAGAGGATTGACTAATAATGAAAATTTTTCTTTATTATCCCCTTAAAAGGAGAGGCGCATACCCACAATTTTTCGGTAAAGCCCCCTAAATCCCCCAACGTTGGGGGACTTTTAGAGTTTTATTCCCCCCAATTTTGGCTTGCTCGGGTAGCTCTGCATCATACCCAGAATCAGCAAAGCTAAATATCCAACACCAGAATATTACTCGAGATATTCCATAGCAATTAAGGTAAATTGTTACAACAGTCGAAGTAAAGGCTAGGACAGATCAAAAGCTTAAAACTCAGACAACGTAATACTTTTTCTTATTCCTTCTTCCTTCTTCCTTTTGCTATCTAATTAACGATAATTTGTAAATTGTAATGGCACAGGCAAATCTTCTTCCTTTAACCTTTGCATTACTGCTTGTAAATCATCTTTAGACTTACCAGAAATTCTCACAGAATCACCCTGAATAGATGCTTGTACTTTCTTAAATTCATCTTTAATCAACTTAGTGATTTTTTTAGAAATTTCTTGAGTAAGACCTTTTTGCAGTTTAACTTCTTGCCTAACTCTACCGCCACTAGCAGATTCCACTTTACCAAAATCAAATATCTTTAACGATAAATTACGTTTTGCTGCTTTAGTTTGTAAAACAGTATGAACTGCATCTAAAGCAAATTGACTACTGGTATTAATAGTAATTGTATCTTCTGACAATTCTAATGTCGTATTAGAATCCTTCAAGTCATAACGAGCCTTTATTTCTCGTTCAGCTTGGTCTATAGAATTAACTAATTCTTGTCTATCAAAATCGCTGACAATATCAAAAGATGATGTAGATGCCATAATTATTCAATATATATTACTTTTGTTTAACTTCTAAAGTATGAGAAATTTAACTACATTAATATAGCAGTCGCAGAAAAGCTTAGTACAGTTCAAAAGTTTAAAACTCAGACAACTTCAAGAATTTAGAATTTAGAATTTAGAATTACCTTTTCTTATAAATAAGAGGATTGAATCAAAGGATTTTTTTTTCTTCTTTCTCCATGAATGGAGAGGCTTTATACCTGAATTTTTCGGTAATACTTTTCCTTACTTTCTTATTCCTTGTTCCTTCTGCTATACCATGAATTAATTTGAGATTTTTGATCAAAAAAAACTCTTTATATAGTTTATATTTCAGGTCTTGGTATTAGAATTTTTTTTCCTAATACCAACAAATAGTATTACATTTATTACATTTAAACTTTAATTGAGAAACAGAGACTATTCTAAATTAAGCCAGCATAATAGATTAAAAATTATTAATACTAATCAAACTGAGAATAAATAAAATAGTAGTACCAGAAGAGCTAACAACAAACATTAGCGATCGCCCGATAGGCACATTCAAAATATAAAATATTGAATAAAAAAATCGCCCAACAACAAAAGCAACTGCCGCTCCCATTGCCAAAATAGAATCCTGTTGTGTTAGATATGCCATCAAAGAAGCTGCTGTAAACAAAATCAAAGTTTCAAAAGAATTTTGATGTGCCCAGGTTGCCCTCTTAGCATAATCAGGTAATTGTTCAAACATCGCCCGAGGCGCACCCAAATCATAGCCTACTTTAACACGACCGTAGGCTACCACTAAAAAAGGTGCGTAGACTAGCACTGCTCCTATTACTATGGAATCTAATAATATCGATGATGCTGGTAACTCCAACAAACTCATTTTTTTTGTTATATTAATCTAGATAGAATAGAGTTACTACTTTACGTTGATCTTCTGCATCTTGACAAGTCTTCAACAGAGTATTACTTTCGTGAAAAGCAAAGCAAATAAGCTGTTGGCATCGAGAAATAATTTCCTGGTTACAAATAGAGCTTGCTTCAGCTAAAGATAATTGGTCATTTTTAGGATTTTCCACTAAATGAATAACCTTATCCAATTGTTGGCGAGATTCTCTTGGTTGCCGTTTCATACTTTGAGGTAAAATAACAGTAACTAAGTTAGGATCGGCTCTCATTGCCCCCCGAACTACTGCTAAATTAGTACCTGTTGCACCTGATGTAATAACATGATTCGATCCTAAAACCAAGGCATAACTTAACAACTCAATTAATTGTTGATGAGTAATAGGAACATGACGAGAACCCAAAATAGCAATTCGTTTAGAACCTGTTTGTTGGATTGCTAAAAGTTCCTCTAAAAAGTCATCTACCTTGGGAATATCAATTGATTGACTCAAAGATTTTATCTACTGTAATAAAATTGCCTAGAGGATTATAACAATTAAATATATTTTTGTACATCTATATTTGTAGGAAAAATAACAATTGATCGTTAAAAATCAATCGCTCAAAACTCCAGCATGGGCAAAGGCTTTTGCTCAACCAGCTCAAGAATTCCCACCTACTCCTTTAAAAATTATTTCTGGTATTGTCCCCTCTGGACTGAGAGGTTGTTTATATAGAAATGGTCCTGCTAGATTATCGCGGAATCAACAACAAGTAGGACATTGGTTTGATGGAGATGGTGCAATTCTAGCAGTGCATTTTAATTCTTCTTTTCTGGAAAATCAAGAACCTTGGGCTACTTATCGTTATGTTCAAACAGCAGGGTATCAGGTGGAGACAGAAAAAGGAAAATTTATTTTTGGTGGCTATGGAATGAACCCTCCAGGAAATCTGTGGGATAAGCTTACTCAACCAATAAAAAATGCTGCTAATACCTCAGTTTTGGCTTTGCCAGACCGTCTTTTAGCGCTATGGGAAGGTGGACATCCCCACACTCTCAATTTGGAAACTTTGGCAACTTTGGGACTAGAAGATTTAGGAGGCTTAGAAAATTATCAAAGCTATTCAGCACACCCTAAAATAGATAGTGCCACAGGTGACATCTATAACTTTGGAGTTACTCCTGGACTAAATAGCTCCCTCAATATCTACCGCAGTAATAGTAGTGGAACAATTCAGCAAAAAGGTCTGATTCCTATATCTGGCGTCCCTCTAATTCATGATTTTGTTTTAGCAGGCCCATATTTAATATTTTTTATTTCACCAGTACGTTTACAACTACTGCCAGCTTTTACAAAGATAAAAAGCTTTAGTGAAGCTTTAACCTGGCAACCAGAGCTAGGAACACAGATTTTAGTAGTCGATCGCTCATCTCTACAACTCATTACTCGTCGAGAAACGGAACCCTGGTATCAGTGGCACTTTGGCAATAGCTATGTGGACTCAGATGGCACAGTATTAGTTTACTTAATCCGCTATACAGATTTTGATCAAACAAATAAGTACCTCCAAGAAGTACCTACTGGCCAAACTCATACTCCTGCTAATGGGATATTCTGGCAGATACGCCTAGATCCTAAATCTGGTCGTATCATTGACAGTTATAAATTATTGGATATTCCCTGTGAGTTGCCTACGGTTGCTCCTGCTGAGGTCGGAAAACCATTTCGCTTTACTTATTTATTAGTTCATAAACCAGGAATAGATATTACTCAAGAAATGTTTGGGGCGATCGCCTGTTTTGACCATCAAAAAAATATCCTCACTACCACCAATTTAAGGCCAAATTGCTATCCTATGGAACCTATCTATGCCCCTGATGCTGAAGATTCTGAGAAAGGATGGATATTAACTGTTATTTTTGACGGTGAGCGCAACTGTAGTGAGGTCTGGATATTTGATGCTTCTAACTTAGATACCGAACCTGTTTGTCGGTTAGCCTTACCAGAAGTTATACCAATGGGTTTCCACGGTACCTGGAGTCATTTCAGTTAACAGTTATCAGTTAACAGTTATCAGTTATCAGTTATCAGTTATCAGTGTACCTCTTGCTGTTTGCGCAGCATGACAAAGGTCAAGCAAGAGGCTTAATATAAGGAATATTCTCTTCTCTTGGTCAATCAATTCCGTTTTAAAGGAGAGTTCATTAATTGATAATTGATAATGGATAATTGATAATTACCTCTGGTTAAAACCGAGAGGATTGAAGATAAGGAAATATCCTAGCACTTTTTTTCCCTTAAAAGGGGAGGCTTTAAACCAGAATTATTTAATTATTAATGATTCGGTAATTATTAATTACTAATTATTAATTATTTAACTTGCTCCTAGCTGAAAATGATTGAGTAAGCTGTCAAAGTCGAACTCTTGTGCCATTAGTCTATTGACACACTCTACTTTCACAGGTTCGTTTAGACGGACACTACCAAAAGTTCTATCTATAATTTCCACAGTAGATAAAGTATCATAGTCCACTGACAAAACAGGTACTTCCACATACTCCGCACGACGCAGCACTAACTCATCCGGAGGCAGTTGCCCAGTTAAGATTAGACAATGGGTAGAAGTTTCTAAAGCTGCTAGTTGAATGTCTGTGCGATCGCCTCCGGTAACTACTGCCATATTTGTAGCTTTACGGAAATATTTAATAGCTGCACTAACACTCATTGCACCAATTGTCAAGCTTTCTACCATTAAATCTAGGCGATCAGGACGACAAAGTACCTGGGCGTTTAATTGCTTCACTAATTCTGCCACTGTGACACTGCGTAAGAGACTGCTTCTCGGCAATATTCCTAATACAGGAATGTTCCTAGACTCTAGAAAAGGTTTCACTAAAGTAGTCACTGTTTCTTGTGCTGCTAGTGGTACATCATTAATAACCACACCCAACAGGGAACTACCCAAACGTTGTTTAGCTGAGAGTAAAGAGTCTATATAAGAACCTGAATTTGGACGAGTCACCAAAATTACGGCAGCATTAAGAATTTCCGCAACTTGTACTAAGGATAATTCAAATAGATTACCCTCATTTAAATTACTTGGTCCTTCTAATAAAACTAAATCTTCTCCTTCTACCTGTAGATATTGGGCTAGAGATTTTTGATAGTCAGTGTTGTCCTCTCCAAGCAAACGCTTCGTGATAGTACTTTCATCCAGCATGAACAGAGTTGGCCGAATACTATTTTCTGAAAGCTTGAGAGTTTCAGTAATAAACTGTACATCAGCATCAATA
>NZ_JAAHHG010000530.1:0-5032 GCF_010692555.1 Okeania sp. SIO3B5
TTATAAAAAAACTTTATCCCTTTGAACTCTTTCTTCCCTTCTGCCTTCCCCTCCTGGGAGGGGTTAGGGGTGGGTTGCCTTCTGCCTTCCTTCCTCCAAAGTGTAAGTATTCAACCGAACATGATATTACAGACCTAAAAAGGCACTTACCTTTATCTGTAAATGCTTTAATACTTAATCAGCAAGCCCTAATTAATATTATTTCTGAAAAAATATGATGGGATGCGATGGCTTTTTGAGTTATTTTTGAGGAGCGATCGCATCCTATTATATCATGTCCGGTAGCATCGGTATTGTAAGCGCGAAAGTAAGGAAGAAGGAAGAAGGAAGAGGGAAGAAGGCTTAAAAGCTTGAAAAAACTTAAATTTCCTGTAGATATTCACCCTTGGTTTTACACAAACAATACTAGCGGACATGATATTATTATATATTCCTAGCTAATTTTTTTTGCTGCCAAGTTGGGAGCTTGAGAAAAATAATTAATCAAGTTTTGAATGTTATTAATATTATTAGTCCAAATTCCAATTTCTTCATGGCAGTTATCAGTATTTCCAGGTTTTGAACAGAGAAAATTTGCACTTGTAACTACGGCAAATTTATAATCACAAACCCAAACTTTGGCGTGAGTGCCTATTAGTTTCAGTTGAAAATGTTCGGGGAAGAATTGTTTGAGTTTTTGTAATTCACTCATAGCATCATATTTCCAAGTATTAGAAGGTTTAAATTCCCAACAACCATTACCAGGAATAATAATATTACCAATATCTTGTTGCCATCCCCAATTAATCTGTATTTTAACTTTGCGGTTAAGGGTATTTTTAAATTCTTGAATCAGATTATTATCGAGGCTATAACGAGTTAGCCAAGGGCAAACAATAATAATTTTTTCTTGTGCTTGACGGAGGGTTTTTAGGAGTAGGTAACGATGTTGATGTTTGCCTTGAATGAGTTCTTGATAGTTAAAAGGGTCGATATTTTTCCAGTGGGAGTTAGTAGTTATAAACATTTGGATATTTCCTATTTATTGAAGCTATGAAACGTAAGCATTTCCTGCGGAATGCTGCGCAAACAGCTATTAGCTTTCAGCTATCAGCAACAAGACTATTTCCTTAAGGACAGTGTTTAAATTAACAACTGACTTTAAGTGCAAGGGAGCCAACTTTTGTAGTAAGAAAATTAATAAAGCTTTTATATTAAATTAAAAGCAATAGCTGTTAACGCAGTTCCTCCGGAGGAGGCTAGCTGATAACGCAGTTCCTCCGGTAGGAGGCTGGCTGACGGCTGAATGCTTACTATGAAACTATTCTGCTGACAATTTCATTATTTGTCGGTAAGATAAGTTAAGAAGTTTAGTAACCTGACTAGGTACGAAACAGTAAGGTTCAACTAAAAAGTAAGTTTTATAAGTCAAAGAATGATGGATGAGCAAGAAGCATTAGAAATTGTTAATGAGGCAATTTTTCAAAAGGAAGGAAGAAAACTAAAAGATATTGAAGAGCTTATTTTTATTGGTGCTTTTCAAAACCTTACTTATGGAAAAATTGCTGAAAATAGCGACTATGATGAGCAGCATATTAAAAACAAAGGTGCTACTTTTTGGAATTTACTATCAGAAGCGTTGGGAGAAAAGGTGAGTAAGAAGAATTTTTTGGGAGCATTGGAAAGACGAAAATCTTGCTCTGGAAAGTCATCTATCTCGCTTTCTTCAAACAAGTCTTTACCGCCAGAATTAACTACAGAAATAAATATTCCGAAAAAACCAGATTTTGTAGGGAGAGAAGAAGCGATCGCTCACCTTAATACTCTTATTACTAGCCGAAATGCAAAAATTATTGGTATTTATGGCAAGGGAGGTATTGGAAAAACAACTCTTGCTCGTGAATATTTGCAAATTCAAAAGCTCAAAATTCTAGAGCTTAATGTTGGGATGGATACTGAATATATTACTTCTGTCAAAAGTTGGGGAAAACGTCAAATAAAGCAACAATTTAAACAGCAAGCTGAAGAAAAATTCATTGATATGCTGGAGCAACTAAAATATTTACTCCAGAATGAAAAAGAAAAAGTAGGAATATTAATTGATAATGTAGAAACTGCTCTTGATGAAAAGGGAAAATTCAAACAAGAGCATCGTGATTATATTGAATTAATAACAAGAGTTTTAAATCATCCCACTGTTAATGCCATAACATTAATTACTTGTCGCGAAGAAATTAATGAGGCAAAATTAAGTTTTATAGAATCATATCCATTACCAGAATTAAGCGAGTTAGCATGGCAAGAATTTTTCAGCATATTTGAAATTAATATAAATACTCTTGCTTTAGGTGAAATTCACAAAGCCTATGGGGGAAATGCTTTAGCAATGAAAGTTATTACACACCCAATAAAAACATATTATGGTGGTAGTTTAGAGGATTATTGGCTGGATAATAAACAATTTTTATTAAAGGGGCAAATTAAGGATTTAATTGCTAGTCAGTTTGACCGTTTATTTGAACATGATCGTCATGCTTATAATCTTCTTTGTCGTTTAGGAATTTATCCTTATCGAGAGATTCCTAGAGTACAAAAAATTGGGCTTTCTTGTTTACTTTGGGATGTAAAAAAATCAGAAACTATGCAGGTAATTGAATCTTTACAAAGACGATATTTAATAGAGTTTGAAGCGGGAGAATATTGGCTACATCCAGTTATTAGAGCAGAATCTCTGACAAGATTAGATGCTCTGGATAATACTCTTCTTTTGATGAAGAAAGAAATTGATAAGTTATTCGCCGGGGAAGAGAAAATTCAGTATTTTTTAGAATGGTTAAGAGAAGTTACTCTTCTAGATTCAGATTTTACACCATTAGATTTTAGAGCTTTTTATCTTTGTCTTGAATATGTGTACAGTTTCGGAATTTTTGAGCAATACGAATTTTTGGAACTAGCTAGTTTTTTTGGTATCCCTTCTATAGAAGAAATTGGAGAAGTATTTTGGGATTTTATTACTTCTACTGATGTTAGTAAGATTGACGAAGAAATGAAAGTAGTTTATGAAATACATGAATATCTACTATACGACTTTTTAATGGATAAAAGGTTATACGATATACTTGAACTTGGCAGGTGTTCGAGCTTCGATCCTAAAAATTATTTAGCAAGTCAAATTGATTATTTAACTGGAGATGGACAGTATATTGATTTGGAGTTAAAACAAGCATTACAGAAATTAAAATCCGAATTGCCAGACCCAAATCAAAAAGAAGAACTGTTTGATGCTTGGTGGAAAACTAATAGTAAAAATTGGGCTGAAAAGCTAAGAAAAATAATGATTGAATATCGTGAAATTGGTCACGACTGGCAATTTAATTGGCACGATCGCTTGCTTTTAGAGGAATATTATCACGCAAATGTTTTACTTTTATATTGTCTATACTATTGTGACTATCATTTAACTGATTCTGTGCGAAATAAAATTAAAGATGAATTACTTTTACCGAAAAATTTTGGGTATGCGCCTCCCCTTTTAAGGGGATAAAAAAAAGAACATATTCCTTATTTCAAGCCTCTTGCTTTCCTGCGGAATGTTGCGCAAACAGCTAGAGGTACTGATAACTGATAACTGATAACTGATAACTGAAATTACCTATCGCTGAAATCGAAAAAAGGAAAGAGCAAAAATGATAGATAAAACCCAAGAAGCAGATACAACTATTGCAGCGGAAAAATGCTGATTCTATCGGACAAGAAGAATTATTAGGAGATAATCTCAGAAATAATTGGTCTCCAGAAAGGCCCTCAGAGATGTAAGTATCTTATTCACTCCCAATGCTAATGCTGTCTTGTATCAGATGGCCAAAAGTCATAACGGTCATAAGTTCCCTGATTTTAAAGTTTATTATTAGAGTTTATTTCTGAGTAAGAATAGCTTATGCAAAATGGGAAGGTTAGAGGAAAGTTAGCTTATAATATTGGAGTAAAACATATAGCAGGGAACAGTTCAAGAATTTAGAATTAAGAATTTAGAATTTAGAATTACCTCTCCTTAAATTTTAACGCCTACCTACTTATATGATTTGTGTGCAATCAGGAAACAAATACTTATAAAATTTGTCATTAAATTATATTAACGAGAATTATTATGAATCAAAAACTAAATCTGGTGTTATTTTTATTGGCATTAACAATAATAACACCTTTACATTTACCAAGAGTAATAGCACAAACTATTCAAGTACAAAATAATTCTAATAATAATTGGGAAAAAGCTTTTGAAGATTTTTTTAATAAATCTGAAGAACCACCAGTAAAACACAAGGAGGGTACTTCTAGAGGTCTTGAATTATGTTTAGTTTCTCCTGGTTTAATAGAAGGAGAAGGAAAAATATGGAATACTCGCCCTATATTTATTTGGCAAGGAAAATTAAACAGAATTGAGATTCACCCCTCTAATAGCGGGGAGGTTTTGTGGACTTTTGATATTCAAGATGATGAAGAAATAGTTGATTATACTGGGGAAAAATTAGAACCTGGTAATACTTATCGTTGGAGAATATTTGACAGTACAAATTCTATTGCTGGTATGCAACAAAGAACTTTTGAAATTATGGATGTAGAAAAACATGAAGCTATTACTCAAGATTTAGCTAAACTCGATCTAGATTTAAACAAACAAGGATCTACAAAAAAAGAAGATATCGCTCTAGCTAGATTTCAATTTTTTGCTGAACGTAATTTATGGTCTGACGCTTTATCAGAAGTATTTAAAATTAAGAAACCTTCTAAAGAATTGCAAGCTTTTCGTAGCAATATTTTGCAGCATTTGTGTGAATAAGAGCAAAATTAAATCCATTGAAGAAGGAAGAAGGAAGAGGGAAGAGGGAAGAAGGAAAAATCTTGTTTTGTCTGAGTTTAAAGCTTTACTCCCCTACTCCCAACTATATAAAAGGAAGAGGGAAGAAGGAAGAAGGAAGAGGGAAGAGGGAAGAAGGAAAAATCTTGTTTTGTCTGAGTTTAAAGCTTTACTCCCCTACTCCCAACTATATAA
>NZ_JAAHHG010000530.1:5042-6874 GCF_010692555.1 Okeania sp. SIO3B5
TACTCCCCTACTCCCAACTATATAAAAGGAAGAGGGAAGAAGGAAGAAGGAAGAGGGAAGAGGGAAGAAGGAAAAATCTTGTTTTGTCTGAGTTTAAAGCTTTACTCCCCTACTCCCAACTATATAATAAGTATTCAAGCAGATTTGATATAAACCAAAGAATTTAATTTAAACTATGAACCTAATTTTATACAGTAAACCAGGTTGCCATCTTTGCGAAGGACTCCAAGAAAAACTCGAAGAAATACTGAAAGACTCTGAAAACCCCTGTAAATTCGACTTAGAGATTAGAGACATTACCACCCGGGATGATTGGTTTGCGGCTTATCAATATGAAGTACCCGTGCTTTCCGTCTGCGAAGCGGATACCACAAATGAACAATTCATACCACGTCCCTCTCCCAGAATGTCAGTGAGAAAATTGCAGCAAATGTTACAAAAATATCTTTCAACAATGAATAATGAATAATTAATAATTAATAATTACCTCTCATTGAAAAGAAGAGGACTGACTAAAAGGAAGATTTTTTCTCCTTGAAATGAGAGGCTTTATACCTTAATTATTCTGTAAACTTGTGATATAGATAACCAAAAAATCCTGTTGGTAAAAGAACCTAAATCTTAGCAAAAAACTATAGGAATTCCTAACATGAAATTGAGAGAATTATTAGCAAAAGTTCCCAGTATTTCCCTTGCCAATAATCATCCTGCATTAGAGACAGAAATTACAGGTTTAGCCACAAATTCTCATGCTTGCCAAACAGGGGATTTATTTTTAGGAATGCCAGGTACCCGTGTCGATGGAGGAGAATTTTGGGAAAGCGCGATCGCTAATGGTGCAGTAGCAGCTCTAGTATCTCAACAAGCAGCTCAAAAACATCAGGCCAAAAATGAATGTGTTATCCCAGTTGCCGACATGACTCAAACTTGTCCGGAAGTTGCTACAGCATTCTATGACTATCCAGGGCAAAAAATGAAGATGGTAGGTATTACTGGCACTAACGGCAAAACAACCACCACCCACTTAGTAGAATTTCTCCTCAATAAGGCTCAATTACCAACTGCTTTATTCGGCACCCTCTACGCTCGTTGGCCTGGTTTTGAGGAAACAGCAGCTTATACCACACCTTTTCCGGTGAAACTGCAAAAACAACTGGCGCAAGCAGTAGCAGCAGGTAGCAAATATGGAGTTATGGAAGTTAGTTCCCACTCTCTACATCAAAAGCGAGTTTGGGGTTGTAGTTTTGAGGTGGCAGTATTTACCAATTTGACTCAAGATCATCTCGACTATCACAAAGATATGGATGATTACTTTGAAGCAAAAGCGTTGTTGTTTAGCTCAGACTATCTCAAAGGTCGCGCTATAGTTAATGCTGACGATCCCTACGGCCAAAAGTTAATTGCCAGAATGAAACCGGATCAAGTTTGGAGTTATAGCACTAGCAATACTTCTGCCGATTTATGGGCTTCAAATTTGGAATATCAACCCACTGGAGTTAAAGGAATTCTGCATACTCCTCAAGGTGAAATTCCTTTTAGTTTGCCCTTGGTAGGGCAGTATAATTTATCTAATATGTTGGCAGCAGTGGGAACAGCTTTACATTTAGGTTTAGATTTGGCGATGGTGGTTGCTCAGTTATCAGAATTTCCTGGGGTTCCTGGTAGGATGGAAAAGGTACAGGTTAGTAATGAGCAAGATGTCAGTGTCATAGTTGACTATGCTCATACTCCCGATAGTTTAGAGAATTTATTAAAAGCAGCACGACCTTTTATTCCCGGTCGGATGATTTGTGTATTTGGTTGTGGAGGCGATCGCGACCGCACTAAGAGGC
>NZ_JAAHHG010000531.1 GCF_010692555.1 Okeania sp. SIO3B5
AATTGAGTATTTGGGTAAGAATTGGGTAGACTTGGGCCTGGGATAATTTTTCCTTTGTATGTCTTCTACAACCTCTGATTCCTCTTGAGTTTTCACTACTCCCTACTCCCCTCCTGGGAGGGGCGAGGGGTGGGTCCCTACTCCCTGTCGAGCGCAAAAAGACTTTTGAGCGCAAACCCTATTTAGTCATTTCAGTTGAGATTGAGACAAGGGTTTTTGCCTAAGTGTTTGATTATTATTTGAAATTACTATAATTTGCGGAAATCGGATTAATATTAAAACCCTATTGAAAAAACCAGTATTTGAGCTTCTCAAAAATACTGGTTTTTTATCAGGAAAGGCAGAGGGCAGGAATCAGAAGACAGAAGGTAATTCTGACTCCTGCATAGCTGCCCATGACCGAAGAGAAAAAGGGTATAAAACACCACCGTCTACATAGTGCCTACAATTGTTTGGTATTATACCCCAATTAATTAGGGCTTGCTGATTAAATATCAAAGTATTGACAGATAAAGGATTCAGCCTTTAAAAGAGCGAAAAAAGTGCCTGGTTTTATGTTGAAAACCCTCAAAAACTTAGCATAAAAGACAGGGGGAATAGCAGAAAAATCACGATCAACAATTTTTCCGGCTATCTTTTCTATCATTCCTTGTTTCTCCTAACTATTCTAATCTCCCTCACTCCCCTACTCCCCTACTCCCCTACTCCTGAAAAAGACTTTTTCAGCAAACCCTAATTATTCCTTCTGCTCTCTGCCCTCTGCCTTCGTTTATTTTAAAATTGGGTAAGTATGGCAAAAATTATGTCATAAATGAAGAGACTACACCATTCATATCACTATCGAGAGGATCGCCCAAAGCACTAAATTTCCAAAGTCCATTATCTCGGTAAATTGCTCCCATTAACATTGATATTTTGCCCTGATAAGTGCCATTACCAGATAATGTGTGTTTTGCTATTTCTATTCCTTTATTATCAACAGCTCGAACAAAAGCATTTTCTACCATCCCAAATTGTTGTTTTCTTTCTTTAGCTTGATAAATGCTTACCGCTAGGATAATTTTTTGGTATTTTTCAGCAATAGAATTAAGTTTCAAAATTATTTGTTCATCATCTCCATCCCCTTCTCCAGTCAGATTATCTCCTGAATGAATTACTGTCTTATCTTTAGATTCTAAATGACCATAATAAATTACATCTTCTTTATAGTTTTTTACCTTGCCATTTTCTCCTAATAAAATTGCATAAGCATCAAGGTCAAAATCAGGTCTATTACCGAATAAACCAGCTAAACCACTTACAGATTTAGCAACATCCCATCCTAGACCCATTGTTAGTCGTGATAGATCGTATTCACTTTTATCAAGTACAATTCTTTGTCCTTTTTCCAAGTTAATAGTCATGTATTTCGTACCCTTTATAAAGTCTGAAAATTTTCAATTTAGTTAATCTGGTCGTAAGCATTCAGCTATTAGTAGTCAGCTCTCAGCTATTTAAACTTTAATTTTCCAAGTTTTGGATTTTAGCTATAGCTAAACCAAAATTGAACATAATCTCTATAGTTATTAGTAAACATATTTCTCGACAAAAGTTTGTAAACCTGCGTTATATCCTGTTCCCACAGCTTGAAATTTCCATTCATCATTTTTTTTATAGAGACGACCAAATTCTATTGCAGTTTCTCTCGAAAATTCTTCTTCTAATTCATATTTAGTTATTTCTTCTTGAGTTTCCAAATTGTAAATTCTAATAAACGAATTTTTAACTTGCCCAAAGTTTTGTCTTCTTTTTTCTGCATCGTGGATAGTCACAACAAAAAGTAATTCTTGAATACTAGAATTAACATTAGTTAAATCTACTTCTATTGTTTCATCATCCCCTTCCCCTTCTCCAGTTCTGTTATCTCCCCAATGCTTTACAGAACTATCTGGAGATTTTAAATTATTGTAGAAAACAAAGTATTCATCCTCTGGAATTTTTCCATTATCTCCTAACATAAATACAGAAGCATCTAAGTCAAATTCTACACCTGTATCAGTAGGATTAACATCCCAACCTAAACCAATACCTACTTTTGCTAGACCTGGCGCATCTTTAGAAAGATTAATTCTGTGACCTTTGCTAAGTTTAACAGACATTTATTTCCCTCTTTATATAACTAAACAGACGTAAGCATTCAGCATTCAGCTATTAGCCATCAGTTATTGTTTTTGGTGTGCAATAAAAGGTTAATTAATTGAGCTATAATTAAACCTTAATATGAAAGTTGGCTCCCTTAACCTTAAAGCTTATATTAATTTAAACACTCTCCTTAAGTGGATAGTCTTATTGCTGAGAGCTAACAGCTAATGGCGAAATGCTTACAAATAGACTAAACAGTTTCAAAAATTCTTTAAGGTGATAATTAATATTTTTCAGGGTCAGAATAATTGATAGATGTACAGTTAAGAAAACAACATGAAAATTAGAAAAGCAACATAAATTAATCTAGTATCTCTAATTTCTGCGACAGAAAGTCAAGATATATCATTTATTTATTCTACCTCCTGACTCCTACTCTCAATCTGTAACTTTGATGATTTTTTGAGTTGATTTAGAGAAGTTTTTATTGATTTGCTTCCCAATTGTTTGAGCAAATTTTACTGCCTAGAATTACAACTATATTCTTAACCGAATTTTATAGAAGCAGAATATTTATTGACCCATTAATAACTTCTCCAAGAATAAACTACAGATTGGAGATTTTGGATTACAGAAAAATTACTCTCTAAGCCAAAATACTAATTCAAAATTTACTGTCATCGCACAATAAAGAAAGAAGAAGCAAGGAGCGAATAAGCAAAAAATCTTGCTTTGTCTGAGTGTTAAGTTTTTGATATGTCCGCGCCTTTTCCTTCTAATGCTATATCGAATAATTAAGCTTTAAAGCTTTTCCCGAACAAGGAGAAAAAAAAGAAAAAATCTTTTTAGTAAATCTTCTTCCTTTTAAGGAATTATTAATTGCTAAACAGTTTATTACTTAATCAATTAGCATATTTCTGTACAAAGCTTTCTAAACCAGAGTTATAGCCTTCTCCAACAGCTTGAAATTTCCATTCACCACTTTTTTTATACAATTTACCAAACTCTATAGCTGTTTCCCTCGAAAAATCTTCTTCCAATTCATATTTAGTTATTTCCTGTTGAGTTTCTCCATCATAAATTCTGATATAAGAATTTCTTACTTGTCCGAAGTTTTGTCTTCTTTTATCTGCTTCATATATAGTCACAACAAAAACAATTTCTTCAATGGCAGAATCAACTTTTGATAAATCTACAGTGATAGTCTCATCATCTCCTTCTCCTTTTCCTGTACGACTATCTCCCATCGATTCAACTGCACCATCAGCAGATTTGAGGCTATTGTAAAAGACAAAATATTTCTCTTGAGGAATTTTACCATTTGCTCCTAACATAAATACAGAAACATCAAGGTCAAAATCTGAACCTGTATCTGAAACATTTACATCCCATCCTAAACCTGCTATGGCTGTTTTCATTCCAGGCGCTTCTTTAGATAGACTAATTCTTTCGCCTTTGCTGAGATTAATACTCATACTATTTACTCAATTGATTTACTATTTTTTACTACAACTAGCACAGTTATAATTACGAAAAACTTGAAAAACTATATTTTGAATATGACTAAACTTCTCCAGATTCTCTCATAAAAAAAATCTTGTTTATATAGTCTTTTCAAATGATTTGTAAATCTATAATATTTTCTTGCTTTTGACAAAAAAATCTGTGCTCCATGTTCCTTTTTGTTAACTGTTTATATTTACCGAATAATTAAGGTTTAAAGCCTCTCCTTTAAAGAAGAAACCAGAAAATATTTTCCTTTTATTCAATCCTCTTTCGTAAGCATTCAGCCATCAGCAATCAGCTAGCCTCCTCCGGAGGAACTGCGAACTTCAGCTATTGCTTTTAGTTTAAGATAAAAGCTTTATTAATTCTCTTACTACAAAAGTTTGCTCCTTTGCCATTAAAGTCTATATTAATTCAAACACTATCTTTAAGAAGAGAATCTTGTTGCTGATAGCTGACAGCTAATAGCTGAATGCTTATCCTGTTTACTTTTAGGGAGAGGTAATTATCAATTATCCATTATCAATTATCAATTATTGAAGACCCAGATAAAAATCCTCTAAATTAATAGATGAATTATACCCCTGTTGACAACTGATTCAAAATTTGTTTCTGATACTCATCTTCTGTCATTAAATCCTGGGTACTCCCCACACGATCTAAAAATACTATACCTTCTAGATGATCGTATTCATGTTGGAAGATTCTAGCAACAAAATCTGTAAATTCTTGTCTTTTTAGTTGTCCTTCTCGATTAATATACTCAACTTCTACTACTCTATATCTTGGCACTAAACCTCTAATTCCTGGCACACTTAAACAACCTTCCCAACCCTTAACCATATCTTCTGAATGAGAAATTATTTGAGGGTTAATCATTGCCACTGGCTCCATTTTTGGGGCATTCGGATATCTGAGATTGGGCCTCGATGCAACTATAAACAGGCGATCGCTACTTGAAACTTGTGGAGCAGCAATTCCCACACCATTTGTTTCAATTATTGTGGCAATTAAATTATCGATTAGCTCCTGTAAATTTTTGTTAAACTAAGCCATATAAGTTACCCTACCCGACTCGTCTTCAGAACCGGACGTGAGACTTTCACCTCATCCGGCTCCTCTCTTAAACGTCCCTTGTCATGGGTACATCCCTTCCTTAATATCAACATATCATCCACCCATAAATAACCTTCAGGCAAGTCCTGTAACTTCGGTTGTGTGTATGTCTTTTTATCTAAGGCAGTTTTAGTATCGTGGCAATGTCGGTGCAACAATTGTTTGTTATTATATGTGTTGTCACCACCTTTAGACCTTGGTGTTATATGGTCAACTTCCATTAGGTCAGTTGGTCTAAAGGTTAGTCCACAAGATGCGCATTTATTCTTTTGCCGTTTCAACAGCGTTGTGACTTCTTTCCTTACGCCTGGGTATTTACCGATTCTATTACTCCAATAAGTCCAGTCGCCGTCATAGGGTGATTTATTACCTTTTACTTTGACGTGCCTTATAATGGGGACATCCGAGTGCAGGTTTAGTATATATTCGCCGTCGTTAAATTCCCAGTTTCGGGTTCCTTTGTAGCGAGAGAAATACTTTTTCTTTACCCATTTGGCCGACTTATTTGGGTGCCTTCTGCTTGCCCATCTCCATAGTCTTTTCCATAAGAGATCATCAACTTTGCTGTATATCTCCTTACTGACTACAATCGAGAAGTAGTTAGCCCATCCTCTAATCACCGGATTTAGTTTGGCTATTAAAGCTTTAATAGGGACGGTTTTATGAGAATCACATATATCCGCCAGCTTCCGATAATGAGTTTTGATACTTTTGGAAGATGGTTTAATCAGCGTTTTATACCCCCGTTTGGTTGACTTTATCTTCCATTGCCTGATTGTGAATCCCAGAAAGTCAAATCCGGGTTTATTACCCTCGTACTCTTCCAAGGTGTGGGCAATTTTAGTTTTTTCTGGTTTTAGTTCTAATCCTACCTGGTTTAACCATTCTTGTATTACGGCTTTTGCTTGTAGCACTACTTTGATATCTTCGTGTAGGATTACGAAGTCGAGACTCATAGCGTATCAGGGAAAGACTTCGTACTTTGTTTTCCCAGCCTATTTGCTGTCCTTTACGATTCCTCATATCTAAGGTCTTGGCAAATTCATTAAGTCTTTCTTCCATACCGTGTAAGGCGATGTTTGCGCTTTTGGGGACTTATTACCCCTCCCTGTGGTGTACCTTCCACAGATTCTAGGAATTGATTATTGTCAAATACCCCAGACTTTAACCATTGTTTGATTAATCGTCTATATGGGGATTTTCCAATCTTTCCTAGAAGTGCATCATGGTTAATTCGGTCAAAACATTTGGATATGTCAGCATCTAGCACATATTTAGGCTTTTTGTTGATGCTGGCATAGATGGCTCCTATAGCATCATGTGTTGACCGTCCTGGTCTAAAACCATAACTATTAGGTTCAAAGCGCGCTTCCCACTCTGGTTCCATACCTAACTTAACCAAGGCTTGTAACGCTCTGTCGTACATAGTAGGGATTCCAAGAGGTCTCTTTTCATCCTTTCCCGGTTTTGGTATCCAGACTCTGCGGGTGGGGCTTGCTTTAAGATGGCGTGATGAAAGTAGGTTCACCAAGTTAAATCTCTGTATGGGTGTCAGGTTTTTGATTCCATCTATTCCTGCAGTTTTCTTTCCCTGGTTATCCTGTGTCACGCGTCTAACAGCTAGCAACCTTGCGTAGTAACTCTTTAAAAGAAGTTTTTGGTATCTGTGCATCTTGCGGAGTTCGCCACGGCTGGATGCAATGTATATCAATTTTTGTAATCGAAATACAGATTTCTCTACCTTCTTCCAATTAATATCCTTCCATTTAAGGTTAGGATTGATTGAAATTTGTGAGGGTATATCCTCTGTATCCCTTGCTACGCTTAAAAATGCTTTAGGATTCCCTAACTTTCTTTTCAGTGTCTGAGCTTTATTCATTACTATTCATTGCCTTACATTACGTCTAACAGTAGATACGTCTGCAAATTAATGCTTCTTACCCAATCCTACTCTCCCTAAAACCTGCAACTTTTGTGCAGATTGACCTTGAATGGCTTCCTAAGTTCTCGACCTATATTCTTAGGTGTCTTAGAGAGGTTTCCTCGTTCCCTTATTCCTTTATTACGGCTGATTTAGTGAGGCAAAATCTCCCGGAGGGT
>NZ_JAAHHG010000532.1 GCF_010692555.1 Okeania sp. SIO3B5
CTAAACGATATGAAAAAGCTAGATTGAGAGTAGCTAAACTTCATGCCAAACTCAAAGATACTAGGACAGATTTTCTGCATAAATTATCCACTGAAATAATTCGTGAAAACCAAACAATTGTTTTAGAGGTATGACAATGTCTCCGGAATGGTCAAAAACCGTAAATTATCCAGATCAATATCAGATTTAGGTTGGCGGAAATTCCGAACACTTCTAGAAGGTAAAGCAGAAAAATACGGTCGCGATTTCAGAGTAATTAATCGTTGGGAGCCAACCAGCCAAAAATGCAGTTGCTGTGGTTTTCCTGGAGGCAAATTAGACCTTCAAGTACGAGAGTGGGAATGCCTTAACTGTGGTACAAAACATGATCGCGATACCAACGCAGCGATAAATATATTAGTCGCGGGCGGGCAGTCCGAGACATTAAACGGACGCGGAGGCAAGCGTAAGACTACCGTCAAGGTAGCAGCAGCCTGTGTTAGCGGAGCTTTGCGCCAGCAAAACGTCAACCCGCCGAGGAGCTATGGCTCGGTAGGAATCCCCGTGCCTTTAGGCCGGGTGAGGATGTCAAATAATTCCCTTTTCCTTCTTCCTTCTTCAAGAGTAGAATTGACTCGCCCAACTTCGAGACTGACGCACAGGACCATCATCTTGATATAAAGGTGGATTACGAATATCTTTTTTATTCTCTAAAATACTAACATCTTGTTCAAAAGTTTCTAAAACATCCTGTTTTAACATCTTATTTAAAATTAAGCTTAAAGGAAAAGGTAAAACTTTTTTTACACTATAAAATATGGCAATATCAAGATAATCATTATCTATGGGTGTTCCTGTAAAAATAGTCAACAAACCTAGCTTTAATTTTCCTTCTGTCCAGTAAAAACTCACATCATAAGCAGGTCCGTAATAAATAGTAGTAACTGAGCCATCTTCTAATACTAATTTTCCTGCTGCTAAAGAAGATAAATTATATTTCTGAGACATTCTATGAGTTAAAATTGGTCCGTCAATTTGTACCCCATGACTATGAGCGCTTTTAAAGGTACGGCTGTGCAAATTATATAGGTGAGAGACATCTACACTGTTATCCATATAATCTTGAAGGGTAGTGCGGACTTTCCACTGACGGACTAAACGTAGAGGAGTCCATTCTTGAGAAATTAGTTCTGGTATTTGAGGTATTTCCCAGTCTGGCAGTTTTCCTTGATGGTGATGGTACATCATTATGAGACCATTAACCTCAAGTACAGGCCAGCTCTGTATTTTTGCTTTGGGTTTGGGTTTATCTGGATAAGGAATAGCAGCACATTGTCCATTTGTATCCCAGAGCCAACCGTGGTAAGGACATCTCAGAGTTTGGCCTTGTATTCTACCTCCATGAGCAAGATGAGCGCCTAAGTGAGGACAGTGAGCATCAAAAATATGAGGTTTGCCATCTTCTGTACGAAATAGTACAAAATCTTTTCCGAAATAATGAAGCGGTATGACTCCTTTGGCAGATAAATCTTCACTTCTGGCAACACGAAACCAACTATTGGGCAGGTTTGAATACATAATTATTTGTTGTTAAAGGTAGACAAAAATTAGCTATTAGTATAACTACGCATAAGTCAAAAGTGAGTGTGTAATTTGGTAGTGCTATAGGATAGCCATGGCTTGCCAACTTATTCGGCAAGGGGTCTGCCGTTATAATCTTCAATTTAACGGGAGGGAAGTTGCCAATCTACTAATTAATTAGCGTTGGAGTTATTTGATGCTTAACATATTTCAGGACTTACGCAAAGGCACTATTTATAGAGTCCAAAGACTATTGGACAATAGTTTTGAGCGCTATATATAGCGTATCTGCGTAAGTCCTAATATTTTTTAAGTTCAGGAATCACAAAAAGTACTATATATAGCGTTGTTTTTCGTTAAATTACCGCTAAAATCCCATACAAATAGCGTTCATGCGTAAGTCCTAAAGTTGTTCAATGTTACGCCTCCGCAACTAACAACAAAATAAGTAGAAATTACGCATAGGATCTACATATAGCGTTTTTTACTATTGTCCAATAGTTTTGATATCTATATATAGTACATTTGCGTAAGTCATGATCAGAACCAGTCCACAGTACAGGTTTCCGATAAAATCTTGCTAAATAATCCTTAAAATCTCTCCTGATTAACTGACTCGAAAAGGTTTTGAGATTAGCTATAAATTTACTCAAATGACTGACTTAATTGCTGTTGTAGACGCAGAGCGACGTGCCGAAGGCAGACTTTACAGGGCTTTTGAGATGGATGAACCCATAGCCAAAACCTTGTAGGGGCGTTAACGATAGTTATGCGAAGCAAACGGCCGTTAACGCCCCTACTGTGGTCTATCGAAATGAAAACCGCTGTAATATTAAAAGGTTTAGCTAGAAACACTAAACTATCAAAATCAATATATGATGTTGCTTGGGGAGTTTTTCTGGAAAAACTTGCAGCAGTAGCGGTGAAACGCGGTTGTTATGTTATCAAAGTAAGTCCTCATCATACATCGACTAATTGCAGTAATTGCGGTCAGAAAGTATCAAAAACATTGTCAGTTAGAACTCATTCTTGTCCGAAGTGTAATTTAGTGATGGACACAGATGTAAGCGTAGCTCCTCCGCAGGAGGCAAATGCTGCAATCAACATATTTAAGTAAAGCATTAAACGAGGTGGGTCTCATCTTGTCTGCCTGTGGAGGCGTAAGACGTTAGTCTGCCTGGGAAACAGGAAACTTCATCTGCGAAGAGAAACCCCCGTTATACCGCTGGTGGTTAACGATGGGATAACGTCACAGAATGACTGCGTATAAATTCCTATTATATTAGGAATGAAAACTCAGAATAACCTTCTCAAGTTTTTTTATGCAAACCACAAAAGTAGAACGAGTCAGAGGTGTCAGGGACATTCTACCAAACACCTATAAGATTGATAAACAAATCAAAAGTACACTTAGTGGCAATTTTGAATCCTATGGCTATCGACCCATAGATGTGCCACTCATAGAATATACCGAACTCTATCTGAAAAAATCTGGCGAGGACATAGTTTCTCGCCTCTACGACTTTATTTATCGTAACCGTCGCCTCTGTCTTAGGCCAGAATTTACTGCTTCAGTGGTCCGCGCTTATTTGGACAACTTCCAAGAAATACCTCTGCCAGTAAGACTTTATTATACAGGGCCAGTATTTCGCTATGAAAAGCCCCAGAAAGAGAGATATCGTCAATTTACCCAAATGGGGATAGAGTTAATTGGGGCTAAAGGGGCGATCGCTGATGCGGAAGTTATTTCTATGGCCTGTCAAGGTTTAGACCGTTTAGGTTTAACTGAATATCAAATGTTTATTGGTCATGTTGGAGTTATTAACAAATTCCTCGACTATCTTGAGTTAGATACTCGTCTTCATAGTTTTCTACTTACTCAAATGGAAACTTTGAGAAAAGAAGGTAAACAAACAGTAGAAAATTTACTCTCTGAAATTTATCCTGCGTTTCAAAAAAATATTTCTACTCAACAACAACCAGATAAAAATATTACGACAAAAAAAATTACAGACCTCCTACAAAATTTAGAAGAAGAGGAGGCTAGAACAGCCATTTTTGAGTTTCTCGAAAGTATGAATATCGAACTCTCAAGCACTCGCGAACCTGAAGAAATAGTCGATCGTTTGTTAGTGAAAATCAAACATCAAAACCAAACTAAACAGCTCAATCAAGCATTAGATTTTATGACTGAGTTGAGTCAACTAAAAGGAGAGCCGAATGCTGTTTTAAAGGAAACAGAAAAATTACTTTCAGCCTACAGTATTGATGATTATGGCTTAAAACAATTACAAGATATTCTTCAAAATTTGGATGCCTTTAATATAGACAAAAATCGTATTAGTATTGACCTCGGAATTAGTCGGGGTCTCCAATATTATACAGGTATGGTTTTTGAAATTTCTGACAGCAACTTAGGAGAAAGAAAATTATGTGGTGGTGGTAGATATGATGATTTAGTTGTTAGTTTAGGAGGTCAACAAGAAACTCCTGCAACTGGTTTTTCTTATGTCATGGAAGAACTCAGACAAGTATTAGCTGAAAAATCTCATTTGAATATCAATAATTATCAATTTGTCGAAGCTTTGGTAGTTGGTATTAGTTCAGATGATTATGTTTATACTGTCACAATTGCTGAAAAATTAAGAAAGCTAGGTTTGCGGATAGAAACTGATATTATCGGGAGAAATATTGAAAATAATATTGAGTATGCAATTCAGCATAATATTCCATTTTTAATTATTTTAAATTCTGTAGAACAACAAGATAGTAAAGTGCTTTTGCAAAACCTGGAATCTGGAGAAAAGCAAAATTTGGAATTAAATGAAGTAGTAAAAAAAGTTAGAAATAGTTGAATCACAAAATAATTAATAATTAATAATTAATAATTAATAATTAAATAATTTAGGTTTAAAGGGTATCTGTAAATAAAGTATTAAATCAAGCGTGTAGGGTGGGTTGCCCAGATTACATGATTAAAGTTAATAGTTAGCTTTGTGATTCACCGTAACCCAGTAAAACATAAACTTTTGAGCATCTCTTAAGATTTATTTTACAGATACTTTCTTAAAGCCTCTCCTTTCAAGGGAAAAAAAGAAATTTTTTTCCTTAAGTGTCAATTCTCTCCCTTTTAGGGAGAGATAATTATTAATTAGGGCTTGCTGATTAAATATCAAAGCTTTTACAGATAAAGGTAAGTGCCTTTTTAGGTCTGAAATACCTTGGTTTTCAGCTCCAATCGCTCAAAAAATTAGCATTTTGGGCATTTCGAGGGGAAGAAAATCAAGGGAAGATTTTTCTTGCTACCTCTTCTATAATTCTCATTACTCCTGAATTGCAGGATTGCTGTTTGCGGAGCATTCCGTAGGAAATTCTGGATTCTCCCCTGACAAAAAGACTTTTTCAGCAAACCCTAATGATTAATTGTTAATTGCTGAATGAAAAATTAATACCCTTAAATCAAATGACCGCAGATCAAATTTTAAAAATAGCCTTACCGAGTAAAGGTGCATTAGAAAAAGGAGCCATGAACTTATTATCAGCTTGTGGTTTAACTGTATCTAGACCCAATGAAAGACAATATTTTGGTTATATTCCTGCCTTGCCACAAGTAAAAGTATTATTTCAAAGAGCAGCGGATATATTTACAAAAGTAGAAGAAGGAAGTGTCGATTTAGGAATTACAGGTTATGACGTAGTTTCTGAAGAAAGTCAATCCGATGATGATGTAATAGTTATTTGGGATAAATTAGGTTATGGTAAATGTGAAGTTGTTTTAGCTGTTCCTGAGAGTTGGGTAGATGTGTCTTCCATAGAAGATTTAGCAGAGTTAACTCTATTATTTAAAGAGAAAGGTAAAAATCTCAGAATTGCCACAAAGTATAATAACCTGACTCGAAAATGGTTGTATGAAAAGTTAATTGTACATTTTTCCTTAGTAGCAGTACAAGGTGCCATGGAAGCCGCACCAAGTATGGGATATGCTGATATGATTGCTGATGTAACTAGCACTGGCACAACTCTGAGAGAAAATCGTTTAAAGCGAATTGAAGGAGGCACACTTCTTAAGTCTCAAGCTTGTTTAATTGGTAATAAACGTTTATTACAAGAAAGTGAAGCTAAGTTGGAAACAACTAAGGTATTTTTAGAGTTAATTGAAGCTCAGATGGAGTCAAAAAAATATGTGTCGATAACAGCAAATGTGAATGGAAAGTCGGCAGATGAAATAGGTGATTTGTTAATGAATAAAAGTGGGTTAAGTGGCATTACTGGTTTACAAGGACCGACTATTGCTAAAGTATATTCTGGGAAGAAAAATGACTGGTATGCTGCGACAATTGTAGTAAAACAAGAAATGTTATTACCAGCAATTAATCATCTCAGAAAAGTAGGCGGTACAGATCTGACAGTTTCTTCTCCTAATTATGTTTTTGGCTCCAAATCTCAAACTTATGAAGCATTTTTGGAAAAGTTAAATTAACCTGTTATTGGTGGAGAAAGTTTATATTTTCTATAGTAGGGAATAGGGAATAGGGAACAGGGGAAAAACATTTCCCTGTCCAATATTCATCATAAGTTTATGTACTAATCAAATCTTTCTCTGCTACAGAAAAAACATTGACCTAACTCTCCTCTTCAAGGAGGGAAATATCCTCTAGAAATTTTTAGTTTTGAGTTTATAAAATAATTAAAATGCCACATACAATTGTTACTGATATTTGCGAAGGTGTTGCTGACTGTGTTGGAGCTTGTCCTGTCGCTTGCATCCACGAAGGACCTGGTAAAAATACTAAGGGAACCGATTGGTATTGGATAGATTTTGATACCTGTATTGACTGCGGAATTTGTCTAAGTGTTTGTCCTGTAGAAGGAGCAATTTTGCCTGAAGAAAGACCAGAATCACAGAAGACACCCTAGTGTCGCTACGCGGAAGTCAGAAGTATTGATTGGTAAGGCTTTTAGGATTTTGTAACTGGTCAGTTATTTCCGCCATTCTGCACTGGTAATAGGAGTCAGAAGTCAGGAGTCGGGAACAGGGGCATTTTGTTCCGCAAAATATAAAACAGTCTACACTGAAATCTTGGCCTCAGCATACTCCCAATCATCAAATTTATCAAAATAATTGGGTATAATATCATGTCCGGATGATTAGTGATGATTAAGCATTTCTAGTTTGAGGCCACAGCGTGAAAACAGGTTAAACCCTGAACAAATTCCTGCTGCTCCATAATTTTCTGGCAGCGATAGACCAGCAGATG
>NZ_JAAHHG010000533.1 GCF_010692555.1 Okeania sp. SIO3B5
TATAAAAAAACTTTCTCCTTCAACTCCAGTTCTTCTTCTTTCTTCCCTCTTTACTCCTGACTCCTGACTCCTGACTCCTGACTCCTCCGTAGTTATTTATTTATCACTGTTCAACCGGACATGATATTAGGTATGATTAGTAAATATCGTTATTCTGAAAAGAATAGAATTAAACCTTAATTTTGAGCAGAGGATATTCAACTTTACTATAGCAATTACACCTAACGATCCCCCGCGCATCTCCCTTGAAAAGCTATACTTTATAAACATTTTTCTTAACATAAAGCTTGACAAAATAGACAAGTTATGTACTAGCCTTTCAAAGATTTTTGCCAGAGAAAAAGTGTATTAAAAAATAGATTTTTTTTGATAACTTAAGTAGTTTTTCCTATCTACATATGATTCTTTCTCCCTTCTCCCCTGCTCCCTACTCCCCTACTCCCCTACTCCACACAAGGTTTTCAGGAGTTCCTTATAAGGGATAGCTTGAAAAGGGGGACTTTGAAGTTCCCCCCTTTTTAAGGCAGGGCTAATTCATTGTCGCGCCTAGAATATTTACAACTGTATATTTTTGGTTAACTCACTCTAGCAAGATGTACAAAATTTCAAAATTTCAAAGGATACAATTTTTCTCTCTTGACGATAAATTGACCTTACTCCCCCACTCCCCCACTCCCCTACTTCTTTTTTCTCTCGTGACAATAAATAGACCCTTCCTTAGAAAGGGGGAAGCCAGAGGATGCTTCGCTTTTGAACGATGGGAAGCCAGATGTTGCTTCGCTGTTTGTTGAAAGGGGGATGCGCGGGGGCTTGGATGTAGCAAATGGGACTTCTCAGACAACCTCTTAAGTTCTACTACATTTTCAACCAGAAAATTGAAGCACAAAAACGACGAGCTTTAGTTATTCATTAAAGGTAATAAAGCTGATAGCTGATAGCTGATAGCTGACGGTTGAATGCTGACAAAAATTGAGGTAAAAAAACATGGCTTATGTAGCTGTAAAAGGCGGAGAAGAAGCAATCAAAAATGCCGAAGCACTATTGCAAGCTTTGCGGCGGGGAGACCCCAATATTTCTGAACTAAGTTTAGAGCAAATTAAACAACAACTTACCCTCGCAGTAGATAGAGTAATGTGTGAAGGCTCCCTGTACGATGCAGACTTAGCTGCTTTAGCAATTAAACAATCATGGGGTGATTTAGTTGAAGCAATATTTTTATTAAGAGCATATCGAACAACTTTACCAAGACTTTACTATAGTCAACCATTGGATACTAGCAAAATGAAGATTCGACGGCGAATTTCTGCAATATTTAAAGATATTCCTGGAGGTCAATATTTAGGACCAACTTTTGATTATATTCATCGACTATTAGACTTTAAATTAGCTGCGGAAGGAAATAACTATACTGCACCTCAAAGTCAAAATTTAAACTTAGATGAAAATCTTCCCAGGGTAATGAATATTTTAGAAAAAGAAGGATTAGTTTATGAGGAAAAAACAGAGGATGAAAAACAACCTTATGACTTAACAAGAAAACCTCTAAAATTACCTGCTGAAAGAGATGCGAGATTACAAAATTTAGCTCGTGCAGATGAGGGTTTTTTACTTAGTTTAGGATATTCAACTCAAAGGGGTTATGGTCGTACTCATCCCTTCGCTGGAGAAATTAAAATGGGGGAAGTAGAAGTTTTTATTTGTCCAGAAGAATTGGGTTTTGAAATAGCGATCGCTGAGATTACTATTACTGAAGCTGAAAATGTAAATATGTTTACAGGTAGTAAAGAAGCAGCACCACAACTTACCCGTGGTTATGGTTTAACTTTTGGCTATAACGAACGTAAAGCAATGTCAATGGCGTTAGTGGACCGTGCTATGCAAGCTAAAGAATTGGGGGAGGAAATACAAGGACCTGCTCAAGACCCAGAGTTTGTTTTGTATCACTCAGATAATGTTCAAGCTCAAGGGTTTGTACAGCATTCAAAATTACCTCACTATATTGATTTTCAAGCAGAAATAAATTTAATTAGAAAGCTGCGGAAGGAACACATTTAATAATTAATAATTAATAATTAATAATTAATAATTAATAATTAATTGCTACAGAAAGGAATAGGGTGCATCTTAATTATATAATAAGTAAAAATACTCAGAGAAGTATTGAGACTGGCACAATGATGTTTGAGAAAATTAGGGGCATTGCCTGGTAACCGCGCTCCCGGTAACTGCTGCCTCTGACTTGACAGAACAGCCTGCTTTCTGTCATGCTTGATATTATTTGATTAAGTATTTCTACTTAATTGCATATCTGAGATGCACCCAAGGAATACTTGATACAAGAGCAAGATGCTCCCACTGTTCTCGTAACACAAATAATCACAATGCACGACCATTAAACCCACGTTCCGCACGACAAGCATACTACAACAGTATTTTTTACGAAGAAGGTGGATTACAGCCTCTGTTATTAATAATAACTGTCAATAGTTTATGTAATATGTATTTTTACTTATAAACTTTATGGTTATTGCCAGACAAGGTTTTCGACGGCTATCCTGAAATACTACATTTTGACGTGCGGAATGTAGGATTAAAATGCACCACCACCTGATATTTAAATTATTTATTCTGACTCCTGACTTATGAGTCCTAGTAACAGTTTGATAAATGTTTGCTACGAATTTCTATTCCCGAATAATTAAGGTTTAAAGCCTCTCCTTTAAAGGAGAAACAAGAAAAATTTTTCGGGTGCATCTCAATGCGTGAATAAAGCCAAAAATTTATCGCTTTTAGGGAACACCGGAGCTGGGAACAGGGAACAAGGAATATATAGGAAAAAAGTATTTTTGCAAATAATGAGATGCACCCAATTTTTCCTTTTATTCAATCCTCTTCCTTTTAGGGAGATGTAATTATCAATTATCAATTATCCATTATCAATTATTGAACTATTTCCTATTAATGTAAATTCTGTATATGTCAAATAACCAAAATCTAGAAATCTCAAATGGCAAAGTAAATAAATCACCAGAAAATGGTTTTAACTTTTCCTATTTAGACGAACAAACAAAACGTTCTATTCGTCGTGCTTTACTCAAAGCAGTCGCTATTCCTGGTCATCAAATACCTTTCGGTTCCAGAGAAATGCCAATGTCCTATGGATGGGGTACGGGTGGCATTCAAGTTACAGCTTCAATCATTGGAAAAAAAGACATTTTAAAAGTAATTGACCAAGGAGCGGATGATACAACAAATGCAGTAAATATTCGTCGTTTTTTTGTGAAAGTTTGTGGAATAGAAACAACAGAAAAAACCACAGAAGCAACAATTATTCAAACCCGCCATCGGATTCCAGAAACTCCACTTCAAGAAGGTCAAATTATTGTTTATCAAGTGCCTATTCCGGAACCTTTGAGATGGTTAGAACCCTCTGAAAAAGAAACTAGAAAAATGCACGCTTTAGAAGATTATGGAGCAATGTATGTCAAATTATATGAGGATATTACGAGATTAGGAGATTTTGCTACGACCCATGATTATCCAGTAATGGTAAATGATCGTTACTTAATGAGTCCCACTCCTATCCCACGATTTGATAATCCTAAAATGAATTATTTACCTGCTTTACAACTTTTTGGTGCGGGAAGAGAGAAGCGAATTTATGCAATACCTCCTTATACTCAGGTGAAAAGTTTAGATTTTGAAGACTATCCTTTTACTGTGGAAAAATGGAATAAAGCTTGTGAGTTGTGCGGTTCTAAAGAAAGTTTTTTGGATGAGATTTTGATAGACGATCGAGGGAAGAAAATGTGGGTTTGTTCTGACACAGATTATTGTCATCAACAGCAAATAAAACTTGAAGAAGAAAGAAGGAAGAAGGAAGAAGGAAGAAGGAAGAAGGAAGAAGGAAAAAGTGGATGGGGATAGTCTTTGACACGCCACTTCGTGTTGAAGAAGGAAGAAGGAAGAAGGAAGAAGGAAAAAGTGGATGGGGATAGTCTTTGACCAAAAAATAAGGTCAATAGCCTCCCCTTGAAAGGCTATGCTTTATAAACATCTTTCTTAACATAAAACGCAGACATTATAGACAAATTATGTTGGAGACTTTAAAAGCCTTTTTCTAGAGAGAAAATGTATTTAAAAGTACATTAATTTTGACAAATTAAGTATTTTTATTTAAATACTATGACTATTTCTCCCTTCTCCCCTGCTCCCCTTCTCCCCTTCTCTCCGTGTCCCCGTGTCTGGTGCGTCTCCGTGTCCTCGTGTCTGAGGAGTTCCTTATAAGGGATAGCCTTGAAAGGGGAGGCTAATAAAGCTGAGTTATTTAATTAACAATTATTAATTATTAATTATTAATTATTAATTATTAATTATTAATTACTCGGTAAGCACCATGTAAACGGCGGGGTATTAAACCCAAAATTCCAGATAAAAAAAAAGTATAAAAGCTAAATTAAAACTAAATAACGGTGGATTATGGAACCATTATTAAATGTTGAAAATTTGAGTAAGTATTATAGGAATATAAAAGCTTGTAACCGTGTTTCTTTCAATCTCTATCCTGCCCAAGTTTTAGGAATAGTAGGAGAATCAGGTTCAGGTAAATCTACTTTATTAAATGCTATTGGAGGAAACATACCAATTGAAGGCGGAAATATCACTTATACTACCTCTACTGGAGAAGTATTAACACTCCCAAAATTATCAGAAACCCGTCGTCGTTTATTAATGCGAAATGAATGGGGTTTTGTTCAACAAAATCCTCGTGATGGTTTGCGGATGAACGTAACTGCCGGAGCAAATATTGGCGAACGTTTAATGAATATAGGAGTAAAAAATTATGGAAAAATTCGGGAAGAAGCAGCTTATTGGTTAAGCCAAGTAGAAATAGATACTAATAGAATAGATGACTTACCAAAAATGTTTTCTGGAGGGATGCAACAACGTTTACAATTAGCTCGTGTTTTAGTCACTAAACCGAGATTAATATTAATGGATGAACCTACTGGAGGTTTAGATGTTTCGGTACAAGCTCGTTTATTAGATTTAATTCGTTCTCTGGTACGAACTCTCAGTTTAAGTGTAATTTTAGTTACCCATGATTTAGGGGTAATTAGATTACTTGCTCACCGTTTATTAGTAATGAAAAATGGGCAAATTGTTGAGTCTGGTTTGACTGACCAAGTATTAGATGACCCTCAACATTCTTATACTCAAAAATTAGTTAGTTCAACATTAATTCCATGAGAAGGAAGAAGGAAGAAGGAAGAGGGAAGAAGGAAGAGGGAAGAAGGAAGAGGGAAGAGGCAGAAAGAGTTAAGAGTAAGAAAAAAACTTAAATTTTCTGTATATATTCACCCTTGGGTTGACACAAATTTTCTTTTGCCTATTCCTGACTTCTGCCAAAAAATGCAAGGAAGAAAAAAGAGAGAAGAGGCAGGAAGGGTTAAGAGCAAGAAAAAAACTTAAATTTCCTGTATGTATATATTCACGCTTTAATAGCCTCCTAATTTTAAGGTAATGAAAAAAATTAAAGTTAATTTTAGTATTTCAAGCCTTCTTATTGGACAGGTACTGATAATTGATAGCTGAAATAGCCTTCTTATTGGACAGGTACTGATAATTGATAACTGATAACTGATAACTGATAACTGATAACTGAAATAGCCTCCTTATTGGAGAGGTACTGATAACTGATAACTGATAACTGATAACTGAAATGACTACTCAACTACTAACAACAAATCATCAACTAGAAAATACTTTCCCAGAAAACTCTTTATTATTAAAAGCAGAAGCATTAGAAAAAAGCTTTACTTTACACAACCAAGGTGGAGTAAAATTATCAGTCTTAAAAAATATTTCTCTCAGTTTAACACCAGGAGAATGTATTGCTTTATCCGGTAAGTCTGGTTCGGGAAAATCTACATTTATGCGCTGCCTTTACGGTAATTATCGAGTAGATCGAGGTTCGGTTTTGGTCAAACATAAATCTACCTGGGTTGATATTCCTAAATTAGCATCCCATCAAATATTAGAAGTACGAAAAAATACTATTGGTTATGTCAGTCAATTTTTACGAGTAATTCCTCGCGTGCCAGCTTTAGAAGTAGCAGCAGAACCTTTATTAGAATTAGGAATTCAGCCAAAAGTTGCCTATGAAAAAGTGGCAGAATTATTCGAGATATTGAATTTGCCAAAACGTCTTTGGCATCTTTCTCCTACTACTTTTTCTGGAGGTGAGAAACAACGAATTAATCTAGCTAGATGTCTAACAGTTGATTATCCAATTTTATTATTAGATGAGCCAACATCAGCTCTAGATTCTGTCAATCGTCAAGTAGTAATTGAACTTTTAGAAAAACGCCTAATTAATGGGTGTGGTGTAATCGGTATTTTCCATGATGAAGAAGTAAAAAAAAGACTTTGTAGCAGAGAAATTATGTTTGGAATTTAATTAGGGCTTGCTGATTAAATATAAAAGTATTTACAGATAAAGGTTTTAGCCTTTTTTTTGCCTTTAAAAAGTACCTGGTTTTCAGCTCTTCACGCTCAAAAAGTTAGTATTTTAGGCACATAGTTGGGCAGAAAAATCACTCTTACAATTCTTACTTTTACTTCCTCTAAATTCCCATTTCTCCTGTCTCCTGTCTCCTGTCTTCCCGTCCCCTCCTGGGAGGCAGGGCTGTTTTAAAGTCCCGTAAGTTAACGATTTAGGGATAACGAGAGATGAGAAGATAGTGGAACAGTGAAATTAACCAAAATTTGCCGATTTTTCAGCAAAGTACGCGTCTTTAAGCTCTGAGAGAA
>NZ_JAAHHG010000534.1 GCF_010692555.1 Okeania sp. SIO3B5
CTCCCCATCTCCCCCTCTCCCCCTCTCCCCATCTCCCCATCTCCCCCTCTCCCCATCTCCCCATCCCCCCATCTCCCCATCCCCCCACACTCTCTCTACCATTACTATGCACCACCACCAAATTTTGGTTAATTACACTCGGATATAATCGAAAAAAAGATATTGCCCTTCCTCTAGAAGTAGATGCTAATGATTTATCTCCTGAATTTTTTGGCATCGAACGAGATTATAAAATTTTTACAGTGAATGCCGAAACAGGTGAAGTCGAATCTATGAAAATCCGCGAATTATGATAATTGAGACTCAACAACTGTTTAAAAAGTATCGAAGCAAAGGTATTTTAGTTGATACAAATATTTTGCTTTTATGGTTTGTTGGTAAAGTTAATGAAAAGCGTATTTCTCAATTTAATCGAACTGAAAAATTTTTGCCAGAACATTATCAATTATTAGACAGACTATTAAAGTTTGCCAAAATTGTCACAACCCCTAATATTCTGACAGAAATTAATAGTTTAATTAATCAATTAGGTGAACCATAACCCTCGAAATGCCTGAGCATTTTAGCAGCATAAATTACTAAGCTGGATGAATTTTATCTTGAAAGTAGGGCTGTAACTAAAGTCAAAAAATTTACTAAATTTGGTTTGACTGACAGTGGAATTATACCAGTTTGATAAATCTTTGCTACAAATATTTAGGTTACTGCGATTGAGTCAGGAGACAGGAGTCAGGAGTCGTATGGGAATAGGTTTGATACCATTTTTTATATAGTAATTTATCTTTTTAATCCAATATATATTTCCTACAAATTATTTTAATAATGCTTATTATTTGTAACATTCTTTTTTCAAATTGGTATTATTGGGCTAGTACAAGGAAAATATTTAGTATTAACTGACGATTTCAAATTAGCAAATTATTTACAAAGCCTGGGAATTGATACAGTTAATTTCAACCATCTGATGAATTATAAATGGTAGTGATGAAGTTGAAAATCGCGAAACAGTGCCTTAGTTTTTGGTAGAGATTAATCTTGGATTATTTCACAGATAGCTCAACACTGAAAGTATATTCTTGTATTTCTTTTTAACGCGCTCATTAGCTCGGGGTGTTGAAATACTCATTCAATACCTCCAAAAAATTTTTTGATTAACTTCGACTATTATGTTCACTAAAAGCCACAGCACCATAATAATTGAGGATTGAAATGTTAGTAGAATATTGAAAAAATAGTGCAACTTTATTACATTTTTCTAATTCTAAGATATAATTATTAAAATTACTAGCAAAATAATAAATTTTATAGATGCCAGTGTTTACTGTCAATAAAAAAAACTCCCGTCAAGCTTATGATGGTTGGTCTTTAGATGACCGCGATCCAAAAGTAATTGAATCTTTAATGCCATTATGGGAATGGTTTTATCGTTATTATTTTCAAGTTCAAACCGACGGTTGGCATCATATTCCTAGAGATGAAAAAATCCTGATAGTTGGATCTCATAATGGTGGTTTACCCGCTCCAGATATGCATATGTGTATGTATGACTGGTTTAAAAGATTTGGTACAGAGCGTTTGGTTTATGGACTTATGCACCAGAATGCCTGGTCAGTTTTTCCTACCACTCCCTTAGCAGTACAATGTGGAGCAGTTAGAGCGCATCCGAAAATGGCGATCGCTGCTTTCCAAAGAAATGCCTCTGTGGCTGTTTATCCTGGTGGTGGCCCGGATGTCTTCCGTCCTCATTCTATGCGAGATAAAATCTATTTTGCTGGACGTAAAGGCTTTATTAAGTTGGCTTTGCGTGAAGAAGTACCTATTGTGCCAATGATTTCTAATGGCGCTCACGATACTTTAATAGTACTGGCAGATATTTATGAACAAGTGAAACAGCTCCATGAATTGGGTTTGCCTTGGTTATTTGGTCTCGATCCAGAAGTGTTTCCTATCTATATTGGATTACCCTGGGGATTGGCTATTGGGCCTTTACCTAATTTTCCTTTGCCAGTAAAAATTCATACCCGAGTTTGTTCTCCCATTGTCTTTGAGCGTTATGGACGTGAAGCAGCTAGCGATCGCGATTATGTTGATGCTTGTTATGAGCGAGTTCTGACCGAAATGCAGCAAGAGTTAGACAAATTAGTGTTATCAACTTCTTGAAGAAGGAAGAAGTAAGAAGTCAAAAGTCAAAAGTCAAAAGTTAAAAGTAAGAAGTAAGAAGTTAAAAGTTAAAAGTTAAAAGTAAGAAGTAAGAAGAAAATTATAGTTGTCAATAGGAGTTAACAATTTAGTAAGTATTTATGCTGATAATTTGACTCTTGAGAAAGGTCAATAAAAATAATTTATATCATATAAATACTTACCAAAACCAGGATGTTCATACTACTTTTAATGTTACAAATTGACGTGCGGAATGTGGGTTATATCATGTCCGGTAGCATCATTTGTGTATAAAATTAAGGTGATACTCTTGAGAAAACCTCCTGCCTTCTGCCTTCCTTAGATAAACTCGCTACACTGCTAACTTGGAATTTTCAATTATTTCAAAAAGTTAAGTTCTTAACTGTTTAGAGATTTGATACAACAAATTCCAAGTATATGAAGTACAGATATTAATAATTAGGGCTTGCTGATTAAATATCAAAGCTTTTACAGATAAAGGTTTTAACCGTTTTAGGTCTTGAAAAAGTACAAGGTTTTTGCTCCTTAAAGCTCAAAAAGTTAGGATTTTGGGTTGACGCGAGGCAGAACAATCTTGGGATAATTCTTCCTCCTGCCTCCTCGCTTATTCCTTACTCCTCCTGTCTCCTGTCTCCTGTCTCCTGACTCCTACCCTCACCCATAAGACTTTTTCAGCAAACCCTAATTAAATCTTCCCAGTCCGAGCATCTTGCTCGCGAGGAAGCATCTTGCTCGCGTAGGTTTACCTTATCAAAGTGGAATACGCTGTATCATATCCGCGCTATATTTTTTGTGTAAACCTAAGCGTGAATATCTACAGAAAACTTAAGTTTTTTTTTCATACTTTTAAACCTTCTTCCCTCTTCCCTCTTATATCATGTCCGGTAGCATCGGAGCGTGTATAAAATAAAGGTGACACTCTTGAGAAAACCTTCTGCCTCCTGCCTCCTGCCTCCTGCCTTCTGTACACCAAAGTCTAATTATTCAACCGGACATGATATTACCTTTTCCTTTCCCTACTTTCATTAGTTAATAAAAATGGTATAATATCAAATCCGGTAGCATCGGTGTAATAAGATAGTGAATTCAGAATCCAGAATTCAGAATCCAGAATCCAGAATTCAGAAGGGAAGAGAACTCAGAATTCTTTCCACTCTAGGTGAAGATGGAATCTTTTTTTATACCAAATTCAACGGATTTGATATAACTTGATATATAGTAAAGAACGAGTTGGTGTTTGACTTATGCGGATGATAAACCTTAGACAGGGAAATGTTTTTCCTACTGTTCCCTGTTCCCTGTTCCCTGTTCCCTGCTATAGCATTATAAAGTAATCAAGTAATTCATATGGATTTAGAACAACCATTAGGTTCAGTAATTCAAGGTTCTCTCAGTCAAGGATTAGAAGTACGACTACATCCAGACATATCAGTAGAAGATATGCGGGTAGGTAAATTTTTGGTAGTAAAAGGAGTACAAACCCACTTTTTTTGTATGCTAACCGATGTTTTATTAGGAACATCCAGCGAACGAATAATGATTAATCCTCCTTTACCTACAGATGATTTTTTACAATCTGTTTTAGCTGGAGGTAGTACTTACGGCACTATCGAACTTGCACCAATGTTGATGTTAGTTATTTCTTCAGAAAAATCTCCAGTATATTTCAATGCTAATAACGATAATGGCAAGAAAAAAAAATCTCAATCTATAGAAAATTTAGCATCTTTTGAAGCTCAAACCAGTGCTGAAATTAAATTAATGCCAGTGAAAACTATTCCGAGTCATTTTTCCCAAGTATTTGAAGCAAGTGAGAGAGATTTTAGTCTGGTTTTTGGTAGGGAAGATGACCAGAGTAGGCGCAATTTTGCTGTAGGTAAACCTATTGATATGGATGTACCTGTTTGTTTAGATTTAGATAGATTTGTAGAACGGAGTAATGGCATTTTTGGCAAGTCAGGAACAGGTAAGTCTTTTCTGACTCGTTTACTTTTATCTGGGATTATTCGTAAAGGAGCTGCTGTAAATTTAATTTTTGATATGCACTCTGAATATGGTTGGGAAGCAATGGCGGAAGGAAAACAAGTTAATACGGTAAAAGGTTTAAAACAATTGTTTCCAGAACGAGTGGAACTTTGGACTCTAGATCCAGAAGCTACTAAACGTAGAGGGGTGCGAGATGCACGAGAATTGTATTTAAGTTATAACCAAATTGAGGTAGAAGATATTGGGTTGGTGCAACGGGAATTAAATTTATCGGAGGCAAGTATTGATAGTGCAAATATTCTGAGAAGTGAATTTGGTAAATCTTGGATTGCTCAATTACTGGAGATGACTAATGAAGATATCCAAACATTTTGTGATGAAAAAAGGGGTCACAAAGGGTCAATAATGTCTTTACAAAGAAAGTTATTGCGACTGGATAATCTGAAATATATGCAGACAAAAAATACTAATAATTATATTGAAGAAATTTTAGAATCTTTGGATGCTGGGAAACACGTTATTATTGAATTTGGTTCCCAGTCGAATATGCTTTCTTATATGTTAGCTGCTAATATGATTACTCGCAGAATTCATAATAGTTATGTACGGAAAGCTGATAAATTTTTAAGTTCTAAAAATCCGAGCGATCGCCCTCAACCATTAGTCATAACTATTGAAGAAGCTCACCGTTTTCTCGACCCTGCCATAGTACGTTCAACTATTTTTGGAACAATAGCTAGAGAAATGCGGAAATATTTTGTGACTTTATTGGTAGTAGACCAGCGGCCTTCCGGGATAGATGCGGAAGTTATGTCTCAAATTGGTACAAGAATTACCGCTTTATTAAATGATGATAAGGATATAGATTCTATTTTTACAGGAGTTTCTGGCGGTCATAATTTACGGTCTGTGTTGGCAAAATTGGATTCTAAACAACAAGCTTTGGTATTAGGTCATGCGGTACCGATGCCAGTAGTTATTCAAACTCGTGCTTATGACCAGACTTTTTATCAGGAAATTGGAGATACAGACTGGCGATATGTGTCTGATGAAGAATTATATGAAGCAGCTCAGGTTGCTCTGGATGATATTGGATTTTAGGCGTTGCTGAAGCGCGTGTATGATATTAGTCTTAATTATTTAGGAGTCAGGAGTCAGGAGTCAGGAGTCAGTAGGGAAGAAAGGAGGAAAAGAGGAAATATTGGAGAATAGTATTGATAATTTCAGTATTTCTTTGGTACTGTCGGTACTTTCATTATTATTTAGGAGTCAGGAGTCAGGAGTCAGGAGTCAGTAGGGAAGAAAGGAGGAAAAGAGGAAATATTGGAGAATAGTATTGATAATTTCAGTATTTCTTTGGTACTGTCGGTACTTTCATTAATTGATAATTGATCGTGGATAATTGATAATTACCTCTGGTTAAAACCGTTACGGAATTGAATATAAGGAAATATTATTTCTTCTCTTGGTTGATTGGATATGGCGAGGGGACCTCGCCATCCGGAGACCGCTTTTTTCTCCTTAAAAAGGGAGACTTTAAACCAGAATTATTTAATTATTAATTATTAATTATTAATTCTTCGGTAAAATTTCCTTTTTTGCGTAAGTCCTGATTAATTCAAGATATGAAATCAATAATTTTATCTCCCTATTCCTTATTCCCTATTCCCTATTCTCTGACTCTCAAAAGTTTGAATTACAAAATTTTATTTAGTAATTTTGGTAACACAAGCATCCTGCTTGTTATAGGCTATAAGCTTTACTAACACAAGCATCCTGCTTGTTACAGGCTACTTGTTACAGGCTAGAAGCCTGAACTGCAAAGATAGAGATTAATCTTCAACTGTACCTCACCATCCTCAAAAGTTTTAATTAAATTAATTCAAGATATGAAATCAATAATTTTATCTCACTATTCCCTATTCCCTATTCCCTATTCCCTGACTCTAGCTATAAACATAATAGAATTAGCTGAAAATTTTTTAGATGAGTTTGTGCTTATTCTGAAGATTTTTATTGAGGCAGTTGCTGTTTTTATTATTGCCTTTGCAGTACTAAAAGCACTAGCACAAATGTGGCGCAGACGGAAAAATAATCAGCTTTTTGCACAAGAGGGAAGAATCAGGCTCGACTTAGGTATCTCCCTAGTTTTAGCTTTAGAATTTTTGTTAGCTGCTGATATAGTAGGAACTGCCATCTCTCCAACTTGGAGCGATATTGGAAGATTAGCAGCAATTGCTGGAATTAGAACTTTTCTCAACTTTTTTCTAGAAAAAGAAGTGAAAGAACTGGAGGAAAAAAATAATCTCAATAGATAAAAGAATTTAGAATTTAGAATTTAGAATTTAGAATTTAGAATTTAGAATTTAGAATTTAGAATTTAGAAATACCTCTTCTTATAAATAATAGGATTGGATCAAAGTATTTTTTTTCTTAAGCGTTTTACCTCTTCTTTTCAAGAAGAGGTAATTATTAATTAGGGATTGCTGATTAAATATCACGCGTCTTGACTTGTATTGGTTTTACCCTTTTCAGGTACTAAGGGAGTACCAGCTTTTAGGTGGTAATGGTTCAAAAATCTAAGATTTTCGGCATTTCGAGGGGTAGAAA
>NZ_JAAHHG010000535.1 GCF_010692555.1 Okeania sp. SIO3B5
TGGCACAGGAGTGATGTTTCTGCTGTAGCATTCAGTCCGGATGGGAAATTGATTGCTTCGGGGAGTAGGGATAACACGGTCAAACTCTGGAACATAGATGGCACTTTAGTTGAGACTTTATCGGGACACAGGAGTGATGTTTCTGCTGTAGCATTCAGCCCGGATGGGAAATTGATTGCTTCGGGAAGTAGGGATAAAACGGTCAAACTCTGGAACATAGATGGTAGTTTAGTTGAGACTTTATCGGGGCACAATAGTTCTGTCTATGCTGTAGCATTCAGCCCGGATGGGAAATTGATTGCTTCGGGAAGTAGGGATAAAACGGTCAAACTCTGGAACACAGATGGTAGTTTAGTTGAGACTTTATCGGGGCACAATAGTTCTGTCTATGCTGTAGCATTCAGCCCGGATGGGAAATTGATTGCTTCGGGGAGTAGGGATAACACGGTCAAACTCTGGAACATAGATGGCAGCTTAGTTGAGACTTTATGGGGGGACAGTGATGTCTATGCTGTAGCATTCAGCCCGGATGGGAAATTGATTGCTTCGGGAGGTAGCGATAAGACAGTCAAACTCTGGAACACTTTCAAACGATGGAACACAGATGGCCGTTTAGTTGAGACTTTATCGGGGCACAATAGTTCTGTCTATGCTGTAGCATTCAGCCCGGATGGGAAATTGATTGCTTCGGGAAGTAGGGATAAGACAGTCAAACTCTGGAACACAGACAGCAGTTTAGTTGAGACTTTATCGAGGCATACAGGCCATGGCTATGCTGTAGGATTCAGCCCGGATGGGAAATTGATTGCTTTGGGGAGTTCTTCCATAGTCCAACTCTGGAAAACAGATGGCAGTCTAGTTGAGACTTTATCGGGGCACAAAAGTGATGTCTTGGCTGTAGCATTTAGCCCGGATGGGAAATTGATTGCTTCGGGAGGTAGCGATAAGACAGTCAAACTCTGGAACATAAATGGCACTTTAGTTGAGACTTTATCGATGAGGCACAATAGTTCTGTCAATGCTGTAGCATTCAGCCCGGATGGGAAATTGATTGCTTCGGGAGGTAGCGATAAGACAGTCAAACTCTGGAATACAAATGGCACTTTAGTTGAGACTTTATCGATGAGGCACAATAGTTCTGTCAATGCTGTAGCATTCAGCCCGGATGGGAAATTGATTGTTTCGGGAAGTAGCGATAAGACAGTCAAACTCTGGAACACAGATGGCACTTTAGTTGAGACTTTATCGATGAGGCACAATAGTTCTGTCAATGCTGTAGCATTCAGCCCGGATGGGAAATTGATTGCTTCGGGAAGTAGCGATAAGACAGTCAAACTCTGGAATACAGATGGCACTTTAGTTGAGACTTTATCGGGGCACACAGATTATGTTAATGCTGTAGCATTCAGCCCGGATGGGAAATTGATTGTTTCGGGGAGTAGGGATAACACGGTTAAACTCTGGAACACAGATGGCACTTTAGTTGAGACTTTATCGGGGCACACAGACTATGTTTATGCTGTAGCATTCAGCCCGGATGGGAAATTGATTGCTTCGGGGAGTATGGATCACACGGCCAAACTATGGAATTTAAACCGAGATGGCTTGATGGCTCATGCTTGCAAGTGGATGAGTAACTACCTGAAAAATAACCCTAATGTCACTGAAGAGGAGCGTCGTCTCTGTAGAATAAAAGTTTCAGCAACAGCTTTGTTTTTGCAGGGTGAGAAGTTAGCAGCAGAGGGAAAAGTTGAATCGGCTATTTCTAAGTTTCAACAAGCAGTTAAACTTGATTCTGATTTTCCCTTTGATTCAGCAATAGCAAAGGAGTTAGCACAGGAGGATAAGGTAAAAGAAGCCGAGAAGTTATTGGAGGCATTTGTCGAGCTTAATGACAATATTGACTTGTTGCCGAAAACAGAAGTTAAAGATCAAGACCCAGTATTAGTAGTGCGTCAGTTTCAAGCAGAAGGGAAGGTGGAAGAGGCAGTGGGGTTGGCAAAAGAGGGGAAAATTGAGGACGCAACAAATAAGTTTAAGGAAGCTAAAAAGTTGCACTCTGATATTGACCTAAATTCAGACACAAAGGAAGTAGAAACAGATGCAGAAGCAGTGGCGAAAAAATTAGCTGCTCCGGGTAAAGTACAAAGGGGAACAAAATTAGCAAGACAGGGAAAAATAGATGAGGCAATTAATCTTTTCAATGAAGCAGAAAAATTAGATTCAGAGTTAGAAATAACTGCTCGTGATTGGGATAAAATTTGTTGGTATGGTAGTTTATATAATCAAGCAAAAGAAGTAATCTTTGTCTGTGAAAAAGCAGTTCAACTCGCTCCAGATGATGGGTTGCTTAAAGATAGTCGAGGTTTGACGCGGGCATTAACAGGAGATTTTTCGGGAGCTATTAAAGACTTTGAAGCGTATATTAAATGGACGAAAAAAGATGAGAATAAAGTACAACGTCAAGGCTGGGTTGATGCTTTGAAAAAAGGAGAAAATCCGTTTACAAAAGAGGTGTTGGAGGAGTTGCGTTAGGAATCAGAAGTTTGAAGTCAGAAATCAGAAGTTTTGATGAAGTTGTAAGTTTTTTTTATAATCAACAAATTTCAATGCTTGTACTTTCCATCTTATCTAAACCGGATTTGGTATCAGGAGGAATTATAGAGGATGTAGTCCGAACATGGGGTAGGGGCTAGGGGCGGGTTCATCTGATAATTTGTAATATCATGTCCGGATAATTAGGGCTTGCTGATTAAATCTAAAAGTATTTACAGATAAAGATTTTAGCCTTTTTGGGGTCTAAAAAAGTGCCTGGTATCATGTCTAATATCATGTCCGGTTGAACAGTGATAAATAAATAACTACGGAGGAGTCAGGAGTCAGGAGGAAAGAGGAAAGAGGAAAGAGGAAAGAAAGAAGAAGAACTGGAGTTGAAGGAGAAAGTTTTTTTATCACTAATTATCCGGACATGATATAAAACCCTCAAAAAATTAGTATTTTAGGCTCATAGTTAGGCAGAAAAATAATTCTTACAATTCTTACTCCTACCTTCTATAAGTACCCATTTCTCCTGTCTCCCCCTCCTGGGAGGGGCTAGGGGTGGGTTGTCTCCTGTCTCCTACCCTCACCCATAAGACTTTTTCAGCAAACCCTAATTATACTTTAATATTCATCCGCAAAAATAGCTCCACGTTTAATTAACTCCTGCTTCATTTCTTCAGTAATTCCTAAATTTTCACCAAATATAGCCCCTTCTAACTCTGCACCTTCTAAATTAGTTTCTCTTAAATCAGCTTTCAATAACTTAGCATTTTTCAAGTTAGCATCCATCAGATTTGCCATTTTTAATTTTGCATTTAATAATTCTGCATCACATAATTGAGCTTTTAGCAACTTAGCTTCATTTAACAAAGCACCTGTTAAGACAGCATTGAATAATAAAGTGTTGCTCAAGTTAGTACCTTGCATATTAGAATTAGACAAATTGGCTTTGATCAAATTAACATCTGTAAGATTAGTATTAGTTAAATTACTATTGGTGAGATTAGCATTGCTGAAGTTAGCATATCTGAAATTAGTATATCTGAAGTTAGCATCTGCTAAATTAGCATTTCCCATATTAGCGCCTTTAAGATCGGCATATTCAAGGTCAACACCATTTAAATTTCTACCATAAGCGCCATGATTCACAATATCCCAAACAAGATACCATTTATCATCTAATTTTGTTGCATAATTAATTTTTACTCCCCTAAAATTAACATGATTTAAGTTAGCATTCATTAATTTTGCGTCATTAAGATTAGTATCACTTAAATTAGCACCTTCTAGATTAGCACCTTCTAGATTAGCACCTTCTAAATTAGCTCGATTCAATTTACCTCTGACAAGATTAATTTTAAATAAATTAGCACCTTCTAAATTAGAATCTTTAAGGTTAACATCTGTCAAATTAGCATAACTAAAATTAGCATTTGTAAGATTAGCTTCGCTGATGTTTGCTTCATCAAGTTGAGCATAACTAAAATTAGCATCTGTGAGGTTAGTATTTCTGAGATTAGCACGATTTAAATTAGCCTTAGTAAAATTGGCTTGCATTAACTGTGCATCTGTAATTTCACTGCGCCAAAGATTAGCATTTTCTAGGTTGGCACCCTTGAGGTTAGCACTTATCAAACTTACCCCTCTTAAGTCTGCGCTCTTTAAATTAACATGATTAAGGTTGGCAAACCACATGATTGCCCCACTCAGATTAGCATGACTCAGATCGCTATTACTAAAATTAGTTCTTTTCAGGTTGGCACAAAGTAGATAAGCATCCTTGAGAATAGCTTCAGTGAAATTAATATCATTTAAATCGCAAAGACTCAGGTCAGCAAACTTAAGAGTTATACCAGTAAAATTGTTAGTCAATTTTTGATTGCTAGTTTGACCAGTATCATGAATTAGTTTCTGTAGTTTATCAAGGGATTTTTGATTAGCCATATTAAAGTTATTCTTTAACACTATCAATAGGATGTTATTTAAAGGCGATCGCTGGAGTTAATTTAGTCAAGTATAATTCTGAATAATTACACCTTGACTAATAAAATTATAATCTATTGACCGAAAGTAGGCAGAAAATCCCCATCTATAAAACTAGCTTTACTGGTATATGACTCTTCTGTTTCCACAAATTTAATGTTGTTTTCCTCACACAGTTGTTTAACTCGTTGCTTAAGTTTAGCTGTGGGTATTTGTACGAATGAGAAGAAACGGAGCAACACGGATTTATCCTGTTGCGTAGTATCTGCTTAGAATCCCCGTGACTGACCTCCGGGGAGTAGTCAATAAAACAATGATATGCTAGGATAAACAGAAGCATCTCAGAAAGAATACAACCCACATTCCGCAGCACAAAATGTAGCAACCGAAGGAGGAGTCTGGAGACAACCCACCCCTAGCCCCTCCCAGGAGGGGAAGACAAGAGACAGAATTTTAGAAGAAAATCATAGCTGCCGTGATTGAGTAATCATGTATAGCAAGTATTTATGCGTAAATTTTTTACTCGGAATTTGATGAACGAAAAAAGTAATTGAGATGATTTGCATAGTATAAATACTTACTACACTACAGATTTATATACTACTTTTAATGATACAAATTGAAGTGCGGAGTGTGGGAGACAAAATCAATAAGATTGATAATTATTAATTTAGATGATTTGGCGTTGCTGATTTGAGGCATCATATCGTGTCCGGATAAGAGCGCTATAGAACTCTGTTCCGCGCTCCGCTATAATGCTGACGCAACGCTTTGCGTTAACGCTTGCGGTAGTATTCCCACAGGAAAGTTGTACGCCAGCAAACAAAAAAATTTCTCCTTCTACTCCTCTTTCTTCTTTTCTCTTCCCTCCTGATTCCTGCCTCCTGATTCCTGTCTCCTGACTTCTAAATAATTAAGATTAATATCATACAGGCGCTTCAGCAACGCCGATGATTTTTTCTCTGATTCTAATTAGGGTTTGCTGATTAAATATAAAAGTCTTTACTGATATTGGTTTTAGGCTTTTGAGGTAGTGAAAAAGTCCCCCTGAACTCCCCTAAGAATGCTCAAAAATTGAGTATTTGGGTAAGAATAGGGTAGACTTGGGCCTGGGATAATTTTTCCTTTGTATGTCTTCTACAACCCCTGATTCCTCTTGACTCTTCACTACTCCCTACTCCCTACTCCCTACTCCCTACTCCCTGTCGAACGCAAAAAGACTTATTCAGCAAGCCCTAATTATCTTCAAAGAACGCTCCACGACTAATTAAATCTTGCTTCATTTCATCAGATAAACCAGAATCATGCCATAACCTAGCATTCTCTACTTTTGTATTTTGAAAATTAGCTCCTTTTAAGTTTGTTAACGCTAATCCAGCTTGACTTAGATCGGCATTAGTTAAATTAGTATTACTCAAATTTGCATCACTTAAATTGGCATTACTCAAATTGGCCTCACTCAAATTGGCCCCACTCAAATTGGCCCCACTCAAATTTGATAAAGCTAGACTAACACGGTGCAAGTTTGCCTCACTTAGATCGGCATTACTTAACAATGCCCCACTCAAATCTGCTCCACCTAAATTTACTTTTCCAAGATTAGCTTCACTCAAATCTGCATCACTTAAATCTGCACCCCGTAGATAAGCTCCATACAAGTTTGCACCACTCAAATCAACACCACATAAATTAACCCCTAATAACTTAGCTCCTGCAAAATCTAAAGCAGGATTTATACCAGCGATATTTGCTAACTCCAGTAAATTTTCTGTATCAGCTTCAACCACACTCTTGATTATTATTCTAAACCCTGAAAAATCACAACCTGCAGTAGTTGCAGACAATATCAAAGTTTGTAATTCCTCTGAAGATTTGTATTGCAGCGACTCAGAAGTTAAATTAGAGTTAAATTTTTGCGATCGCAACCAAAGCACCAATTTTCTTTCTAGCACAGCGAGTCGGTTGGGGCTAATATTATGAGGCCATAATCCTTCAATAGCAGTCATAGAATCAACAATTTTCTCAGCGATATTTTTAATTGTTATAGCAGTTTTCACTCTTAGAAGTCAGGAGTCAGGAGTCAGGAGTCAGGAGTCAGGAGTCAGGAGTTTGGGGAGATGGGGAGATGGGGAGATGGGGAGATGGGGAGATGAGGAGATGGGGAGATGGGGAGATGGGGAGAGGGGGAGATGGGGAGATGGGGAGA
>NZ_JAAHHG010000536.1 GCF_010692555.1 Okeania sp. SIO3B5
CAACGACAAAAAACAACTTTTAGGAGTACACAAGTTAGTCAATTTGTCAAATCAGTAAAACCAACAAAATGCTCGTAAGCTTTTGATAATAGGCATTATCCACTTTTGTAAAGAATTTTGCTTATAATGGATAGCTTAAAAAGGGGGACTTCCAGTTCCCCCCTTTTCAAGGGGGGTTAGGGGGGATCTCCTGATATCATGTCCGGTAGCATCGGAGCGTGTATAAAATTAAGGTGACAATGAAAGAAAACCTTCTGCCTCCTGCCTCCTGCCTCCTGCCTTCTGTACACCAAAGTCTAATACCATGTCCGGTTGAATAGTTATTGTATAGTTGGGAGTAGGGGAGTAGGGGAGTAGGGGAGTGGGGGAGATTAAATATTTAAGTAATTAGGGTTTGCTGAAAAAGTCTTATATCATCTCCGGTTAAACAGTTATAAATAAACTACTCAGAATTCAGCAATTCTGCAATTCAGAAAGGAAGAAAGAAGAAAAGAAGGAGAAAGTTTTTTTTATCACTAATCATCCGGACATGATATAATTATTCAACCGGACATGATATGACTCCTCTCTCGTTATTTATAACTATTCAACCGGACATCCTATTACACCTCAATTTTTACCACTATGAATCAAGACAATCAGGTTAGACTAAATATTGGCACAGGACAAACTTACATTCCTGAATTTACCAACATTAGCCACTCTTCTCAAGCAGATCTTCAATTAGAACTCGGTAAAGATAAACTTCCTTTTGAAGATAATAGTGTCGATTTTATTTTCTCTTACCATGCCTTAGAACATTCTTCTGACTATCTTTTTGCACTGTCTGAGATTCATCGAATTCTTAAGCATGGTAGTTTGTTTCTATTAGGACTACCTTACGTAACTCTAACTAAATATCATTTAGTAAATCCATATCATCTTCATAATTTTAACGAATATTCTTTTGATTTTTTTGATCCACAAAAGACACTAAACGGAGATAAAAATAATAAAATTTTTTTTGAAAAATCGTTCCATCGTTTTCACTACATTGGCGCTTTCAATTTGCTCCCACCACCTTTTCGCTCATGGTGTCGCGAGCATCTATTTAATGTTGTCCGAAAAATTGATTATGGATTGATTGCAATTAAAGAGCCAAATGTTAAAATATCTTCATATGATCCACAAACAATGATATATAAATTTGACCAATGCTTGGATGCTTGCAGAGCATATCATTCAACAATTAATAATTAATAATTAATAATTAATAATATCACGTCCGGTTGAACAGTTATAAATAAATGACTAAGGAGTCAGGAGTCAGGAGACAGGAGTCAGGAGGGTAGAAAGAAGAAAAAAGAGAAAGTTTTTTTATAATTAATTATCCGGACATGATATAATTAATCATTACCTCTTCTTATAAAGAAGAGGATTGACTAAAAAGAATATCAATATAAATAATACGGTAAAAACCATAATTTGGGCAGTAGACTATATGGGTTATTTTGGGAAAGTTGCTTATCCTGAAGATTTAGAGTAAGATTCGATTAGTCTGTGAATTTCAGAATGCAGCTTTTCTTGCTGTTTTAATTGATTCACACATTGATTCACTAAAGTTTGATTATTAACTTTTTCAGCAACCTGAAGCAAATACCAATAAATTCGCCAATGGGAAAACCCCAGTTCAATCGCTCTTGTAAATAAAGATATTGCTTTGATATTATCTCCCTGATTTTGCCTAGTTAATCCTGCCCAAAACTGCAAAAAAGAATCATCTGGATAAAATTCTTGATAGTGATAAATTCCTCCTGCCTTAGGGTGACATACAACTGGTGATGAAGTGGCAATTTTGCGATCGCTCAACAATAACTCTTCTAAATTTTCTGAGTGTAAACTTTGTTTAAAATGTTCTCCTTGATGGCCTAGTGATTGAATAAAAATTTCTGCTCCTGAAAGCTTTTTTTGGGTATATAACTGATGTTCAATCTTAGGATAATTGCACAATTCTTGGTATAAATCCACAAACTTCTGTGCTAACTTATCAGGATTAAAATTTTCTTGGGCATATTTCTGCGCATTATTTCCTAAACGCTCTCTTTCTTCAGGATGATGATAGAGAAATTCAATAGCTCTTTGATACCCTTGTTCACTATCAACAATTAATCCAGTTTCTTGATGGATGACTGTTTTTTGTGCTCCTCCATAGGGAAAAATTACCGGGGGTATTCCTGCTAACATCGCTTCTTGCAACACCAGTTCCGCAGTAGAATAATTATTTGGACAAAGTGGATAACCAAAAACATCTAATATCCCCAAGACTGATTTAATATCTTCTACATAGCCTCGAAAATCAAACTTTTCCCTAATCTTCAATTTATCTGCCTGTTTTTTAAGAGTAGAAAATCCTTGCTCATTCCCACAAACAATAAATTTCAAATTAGGAATCTGAATACCCGCACAGATTTGAATATAATTTGGATGCATTTTTGTCGGCGTTGTTGTGCCAATGTAGCCTACATTAAATGTATGATGAGAGATTTTTTTTAAGCCTTGAATTCGTTCCCAATCTGTGACAGAATAAATGGATTGAACTTGATTTTTTTGGAAATATTTTTCCAGTTCTTTAATTTCGTGTAATTTTTCAACAGTATATGGGCTAGTTGCTACTAAAATATCAGCAAAATCAATTAAAGATTTGCTAATAATATGTGGAAGTTGAACTCCAGAAATATGACACCAAATTAATATTCTACTAGGTGGCAAATCCAAAGTTAAGAAACGATAAATATCGGGATTATTCCAAAAGTGAACCTGAATCAAATCTGCTTGTCTAACTGCTTCCTCAGATTGCTCTGGGGTTGGAGATTCAATGATATCAACTAATCCTGCTTTATGGGCTAAATTAATTCCTAATGCCTGAGCTGGTAACAGAGAAATAACAGATTGTTGAATCTGCTTATATTGTAAGAGAGCTTTTGCCAAGACAATCATTGCTCTTGATGCTCCCCCAATACTTACAGACTGAATAACATGAAGTATTTTCATATTTAAAAATTTCAAGGTACATTATTGAGCAGCCCCTTGAAAGGGGTGATATAGAATCCGGATAATTAATTATCCTAGTGACAAGGAAAGTCAAAAGTCAAAAGTCAAAAGTCAAAAGTAATATCATGTCTGGTTGAACAGTTATAAATAAACAATGAAGGAGTCAGGAGTCAGGAGTCAGGAGTCAGGAGGGAAGAAAGAAGAAGAAGGAGAAAGTTTTTTTTATCACGCTCTTATCCGGACATGATATAAGAATTAAGGCTGTGGAAATTTTTTAAGAGTATACCAACTCATATCAAATCTAGTTGAATAGTTATTATAAAGTTGAGAGAGATGGGGAGATTGAAGTAATTATCAGAGTTATAAACATACACTGTATAACCGGATTCTATATGAGAGGCAGAAGGGAGGAGGTTTAAGAGCTACTTGACTTTTTGTTATATAGTTATACCAATTCACTTTAAAGATGTCAAAAATAGTTTCAAACTTTATTAAATGTGAAATAATTTCGGTCAATTATATCATGTCCGGATAATAGCGTGATAAAAAAACCTTTTCCCTTCTAACTTTTTCTTTCCTCCTGCCTCCTGCCTCCAGCATAGCTGCCTTACCTTCTCCAAAGTATAAGTATTCAACCGGACATGATATTACTGTATATTCGAGGTTTTGATCGGCTCAAAACTTACTTTTAACTTTTGAATTTTGACTTTTGAATTTTGAATTTTGACTTCCGTGAAACGGTATTAGTTTTTTTCATGCCTATCTACGTTAAGATATCTTTGATCTGGTAAACGAATATCATTATTTCCATCGACAACTTTCATGCTTAATAAAGTTTTAATTATCACAGGGATGCATCGCAGTGGCACCTCTCTAGTGTCTGAATACCTACATCACTGTGGTCTGCATATAGGTGATGATTTAATAGAATGTAATTCAATTAGTCCTATGAGTGCGTATAATGGTCATCATGAAGACAGAGATTTTTCTGAGTTTCACTGTCAAATTCTGAAAAGAGAACTAGCACATGAAAAAGTTTATCGTTTCCCAACTGATGAGTCGAAACTATTGATTAAAATTACTCATGAGGAAGAAAAACAAGCTTTTGAATTACTAGCTTTTAAACGTCATTTACCTCAGTGGGGATGGAAAGATCCTCATACAGTTTTATTTTTAGATTTTTGGCAAAAAAAAATCAAAAATGCTTACTACTTATTTTTATATAGACAGCCTTTATTAGTAGTAGATTCTTTGCTACGAAGAGGCACAGATAGTCCTATTTTACGTGAACCTATTATTGGTTTAAAAACATGGAAAATTTACAATCAAGAAATCCTTTCCTTTGTGAATAAAAATAAAAATAGATGTTTAATTTATGATATTGATACTATTATTAAAAATCCCTATATGATACTAGAAAAAATTTATTCAAATTTTGGGATTAAACTGTATCAAGCCAACTTTATGGAAAAATTTTCTCCGGCAGCATTGAAATCTGAAGCTTTCCATTCACTAGACAATCTAAAAGATAAGTATGAAGCAGAAGTGGCAGATTCACAAAACTTGTATCAACAACTTCAAGCAGCTTCTAGTCAAACAACTATCTAGTTTCAAAAATATCCCTAGGGACTTAGAAAACTCAAAAAAAATCTAAAATTTTGAATATTTACAATTAAAACATGATACCCCTTTTCTGTCACTCTCCGGGTATAATAAAGTGACGAATGATATCATGTCCGGTAGCATCGGAGCGTGTATAAAATTAAGGTGACACTCTTGAGAAAACCTTCTGCCTCCTGCCTTCCCCTCCTGGGAGGGGTTAGGGGTGGGTTGCCTCCTGCCTTCCTTCCACCAAAGTCTAATTATTCAACCGGACATGATATGATTCTGGATTTTGAATTTTGGATTGGGGAATTGCTAAAAATCAGTATTAGGTTTTTTTAAGTCAAAATCCAAAGCAATTTTTGGCAGTATCATTCCATAATGTGCAACTCCCCCTGCCCAATTATTTATTAGTATTCAACCGGATATAATATGAGAACCGGATTTAGTATTACCTTGAGAAAAATTAAATGAAGTTACTTTCAGAATTAGTGAAGCTACCCCTAAGATTCGATAGTAGGCGACTCGTAGAAGAAATTTCTCAGTTTTCTCCATCAGACTGGACTACTAATCCCAGTGGCGTAGTCGGTAACTCTGCGCTGATACTGGTTTCAGTCAAAGGAGAAATCAACGATGAATTTGCCATTTCTGGACAAATGCAGCCGACAAATTTTCTCTTGCGTTGTCCTTATTTACAACAGGTATTGAAAGCAATTGCAGCACCGATTTCTCGCACTCGTTTGATGCGCATTGCTCCTGGTGCAAAAATAGGAAATCATTTGGATGCAAGATATCATTGGTATCGGCGCATCCGTATTCATATACCTGTAGTTACCCACCCTGCTATCAAATTTAATTGTAATGGTAAAAGCGTTCACATGGGAGTTGGTGAAGCGTGGACTTTTGATGGTTCCCTACCTCATGGAGTGGTTAATTCCACAGAACAAGAGCGCATTCACCTTGTGATTGATACCAAAGGTTCTGAAATATTAAACAAAATGCTCCAGCAGAATTCAAGTTTTAGTTCTCAGTATATTCCCTATGTACCAGAGGAAAAAGTCATAATTCCTATAGAGCCTTACCGTTTTGAAGTTTTAGCGACTCAGGAAATAGAGTCAATGCTGGAATCTATTTGCCAAGAGGCTCAAAACTTGATGTCTAAACAGCACTGGACAAATCTCCTTGGCAAAGCAGAAGAATTTAGTCATAAGTGGGAGTTAGCTTTTTCTCAATACGGCCATAACCAAGCTGGAAAATCGACTTATCAAGAACTATTAAGGTGGTTCAAAACAGAAATTAAATCAGGATTAGACGATTTAGTCCATGAACATTCTTCCAGTTCTTATTATTTACGTGTGATAGATGGAATGTTAACCACCTCAAATCGTGAGAGCATTTATCGGTGAACAGACTGGGCAGCTTAGTAGTTGTAACTGGTACAGCTTACGGAGTCGATAACGAGACTTTAGCAAATTTCAAGCCCAAACAAATCCCAAACTCTGTTTATGGGCGGCTTTGTTGCATGAATGTTGCGATCGCAAACTCCCCCAACAAGAGAAGTTAATTAGGGTTTGCTGAATAAATCTGAAAACGGTTGACTTGTTATATCATGTCCGGTTGAATAATTAGACAATGGTTGTCCGAAGGCAGGAGGCAACCCACCCCTAACCCCTCCCAGGAGGGGAAGGCAGGAGGCAGAAGGTTTTCTCAAGAGTGTCACCTTAATTTTATACACGCTCCGATGCTACCGGACATGATATTATTCACTGATCAAGGAGAGGTAATAATTAGGGCTTGCTGATTAAATCTAAAAGCATTGACATATTAAAGATTTTAGCTTTTTTGGGTCTGAAATACCTTGGTTTTCAGCTCTTCACGCTCAAAAAGGAGCGTATTTTAGGCGCATAGTTGGGCAGAAAAATTAAAGGACAATTCTTACTCCTACTTACTCTAAATTCCTCTAATATCATGTCCGGATAATCAGTGATAAAAAAACCTTTTCCTTTCTAATCTTTTCTTTCCTTCTGCCTCCTGCCTCCAGCATAGCTGCCTTACCTCCTCCAAAGTGTAAGTATTCAACCGGACATG
>NZ_JAAHHG010000537.1 GCF_010692555.1 Okeania sp. SIO3B5
TATTTAATCAGCAAGCCCTATTTATCTATTGTCCAATAGTTACAGCAGTTTCAGCTCTCTATGAAATACATATGTGGAGCAAGTGCGACAGCTATATACTTTCATGCAACAAAGCCTTTCTCAATTAATAAAACTTTGATCGCCTACTAAAAGAAATAGCTGATAGCTGACGGCTGAATGTTTACCGTTTTTTTTCTTCTTCCCTGTTGCCTGTTGCCTAAAAATCTTCAATATCTCACAACTAAAATCATATTGTTATAGCTGATTGCTGATAGCTGACAGCTGACAGCTGACAGCTAAATGCTTTCCTGACAACATTTGTTGGTTTTCAAACAAATAAATATGCTTTATCTTACTTAAATGATTTACATACTAAATTCTGACATGGAGGATAATAGTATGGCTAAAAAAACTGAAGAATTCAAAACTATTAAGTGCCTGTATATTAACTGTACGGAAAGAATAGCTATCTTAAAAATTGACTTCATGGGGCAGTGGCTTGAGCGTGTTGTTGAAGCAGGAAAAGAATATCTATTTGAAACCCATGAAGATGCTTATCTGGAGATTTATACTTCTGAAATATCTACAATGATTTTGTCTGATAGGGTAGCTTGTAGTCAGCTTGTTTTGTCAAAATATACTTCGGAAATAGCACAGTGTTAAATTAGGTAAATATATGTATATTTATCTAATTGGAGTTTGGTACAACAATTGTAGGTTTTCTTTTTGGGAGATACTGTTACAATTTTTTTTAAATGGCATAATTAGCTCATTAATTGATAATAAGTAATTTAGATAACAAAAATATGTTATTCTCAATGTTACGCCATCTAAACTCTGACATAAAGTGAGGTTATATGCCCCGAAAAGACTTTAATCCTCTCTTCTCTATTGATGAAGTGAAAAAACTAGCAAGCCATCAAAATGTCAACGTTCCAGAAGTTGATAATTTATTAGATGAAATAGAGGAATTTTTGCAAAGTTCTATTTCTGAAAAGTATAAAATTATGATTTACTTAGCATTGACAGGTTTGTTTGAAATAGAAGATGTGGCTAAAATAACTCAGCACAATCCTCGTCATATAAAATCTGATTTTAGCAAACAAGTAAGTGAACATTTCAAAATTTACTACTTTGATATTCAATTAGATAATAAACGTTTCGGTATCACTTCTTTAAGAAGAACTCTTTTTTCCTTAGACCAAAAATATTTTTATCAGAATAATGACGACAATTTGATTAATATTTTATCCAACCGTCTAAAGGAAAACTCAGAAATTGAAAAAGATTCAAAAGTTGAGAAAAATGTTCAAGATGATAGTGACTGCGCCCACTAACTAATTTTCGGGCGTTGCTGAAATGTAAAATTGAAAAACTTATGTTTTACGTTAATACTGAATCTGAAAATCATTACCATTCAGCAACGCTAATTTTAGCATTTTCAAAAATTCAAATACTACAAAAGGTGAATAAAGTCATGACAAGAGAATCATCTAATCAAATCAAATCCAAATATACTCTAATTGAGACTTCTGAGTTAATCGCAAAATTACAACAAGAACGCGATGTAGAGGAACGTGCTAATTGGATTAGGGCATTAGGTGAACGTATTGAACCAGAAGTAATTAAACTCCTCTGGGATTTAAGAAATAACATGGAAAATGAAGATCCTTTTGTTCAATACGAAGTTAAACTTAGTCTTCACAAAGTGACGAATCATTCTAGTGTAGGAATTGATATGTTTCTCGAAAATTTATCAGTATTCCAAACTAATAAAAAAGTGTTTCAAGGTCCTAAAATTCTGATTGATTCTAACATACTTGAAGAATTTTTGTTAAGAAATAAAACTACTATGAATCAAGATGTAACTAAAGTAGTTGAATGGGTTTTATCCGAAAAGATTAATCCTTATGTGGGTAAAAATGGAGTAGAAAATCTTTGGTCAAGGGTTAAAAATTTGAGAGGACAAGAATATGCTAACCGTCTTATTATAGAAATTCTTAGTCAATTTCAGGTTTGTGATATTGACTTGCAAGAGATCGATATGGAAAAATATCCCACTGTCAACATACCAACTGTTATTCAAGTTGAGTGTGCCAAAAAGTATAATTTGGATGGCATTATCACCTTAAGGGATAGGGATTTTGTAAGTAGTGGTTGGCCTTATGTTTATTCACCAGCATTATTCTTAGAGTATGTAGAGTCTGAATATTCTGATTTATCACCGGAATTTTTCAAAGAAGAACTAGCTCAAAAATTTATAGATCAAAAGAGAGAAAAATTATCCATCAATTGGAAGGAAGAACCTCTGAAAAATAATATTTCTTTTGAGGATAAATTACTCCTTTTTCAAGGCTGGAAAATTAAAAAATTTGAAGTTCTCTGCACCAAAAAGGATCTAACTTCTGCTACAGTTATTTTACAAGATAAATTTGGAAAAAAATATCATACAGAATCTGGGTTCAAAAGAGGTTCAATTAATGCGCTTTTTACTGCTTTTGATAAAGCTTTATCTCATATAGTTGAGATCGAACATGAACTCAAATCTATCTACATAGCTAATTTAACGCCTGGTAAAGAAGGAGCGGTAACTGCTATGGTTGTCGTAAGATATGGTGAGGAAGAAGTTATCAGAATTTATAGCCATGAAAATATCATCAAAGCCTATCTATTTGCTTATGTTAAAGCAATTATTGCCGTTTACGCTCCTAATGAATATCCTCAAGATATTTATGAAGAAAAGGAACTGATGAGTCTATATAAAATAGGAATGAGAGACTTTCGTAAGTTAAATTTCAGCAAAGTAGATTTAAGTGATAATGAAGCTAATCTATCGGAGTCCATTTTGATAGGATGCAATTTTAGTAACGCTAATCTTTCAGGCGCAAATCTCACGAAAACTGATTTAACCAGAGCCAATTTAAGTAACGCAAATTTGAGTCAAGCCAACTTGAGTAACGCAAATTTGACTGGAGTTGAGTTAGACAAAAATAACCAAACTCTCTTTGAGGGTACAATTTTGACTAATACCATTATGCCTGAAATCAAAATTGCCCTTAGTGGACGCTCACGCATAGATAAAGTGGTTCAATTATTAGAACAAATTGATATCCAAAAAAGTGGATGTCGGTTATTGGCAGTTCACAGCATGACTACTCCTACATGGTGGCATAGTGATTTGGGTATGTATTTTTGGGAAGTAACTAAAAAAATACTTCAAAAAGGTATTCTCATAAAAAGAGTTTTTATACTTCCTGAATCTCCTACACAAGTACATCTACAAGTACTTAGAGAACAAGCAGAAGTTGGAGTAGAAGTACGATATATTTGTTGTACTAATGCCAAAAATGTTGATAATCACGATTTGCATAATACTAATGTGATGATTTATGAAAACTCGTTGGTTGAAAGAAATTCCTTTACGACTAGAATGCTAATCAATGAAGACCGCGAAAATGGTTATATTTCCTATCAACAAATAGATCTTAAAACTGATAAAGAACTTTTCTCTTATATTTGGAAAAAATCTTCTATTTGGAAGCAGGCAGAGTTCCCCAATTTTCCCGAACAAATTATTCCGCATGAATTTTTGAACAAATAACGATTTTGTAAGTACTTTCTGCGGAATGTTGCGCAAACAGCCGTCAACTAATAGCTATCAGTCGTCAGCTGATAGCTTACCTCAAAAAATGGAATATTCAAAATAAAGCTTATTTCAACTTCACTCCTTCCTTACTACTATATTGATTAATAGTCAATTCACTTGAATATTATTATAAATCTCTAAAAATTTAAAATAAAATCAATTATTATCCATAAATCATCAATTATTATTCCCTTTTCCCTGTTCCCTGTTCCTTGTTTCCTCTTTTCTGGAGATGTCTATTGCTAATTATCAGAAGATGACCTGAAATAAAATTTGATTTTTTGCTCAGTTAAGCTACAATAGTATAACACCAAAAATCAAGATAATTGGGAACTCAAAAAAAACTGCGTATGAATGCTCAAGCTACAGTTACAAATAAAGCATTATTAAATGGTAAAGGATTACCTCCTTTTGAATCGATTAAACCAGAAGATGTAGTACCTACAATGACAGAACTTCTGGAAGAATTAGAGCAAGAATTAACAAACTTAGAAACCACAATTAAGCCTACTTGGAATGACCTGGTAGAACCCCTACAAAAATTAGTAGATCGTTTAAGTTGGAGTTGGGGAATAGTAGGGCATTTAATGGCAGTAAAAAATAGTCCTGAACTAAGAAAAGCTTATGATGAAGTACAACCAAAAGTAGTAGAATTTTCTAATAAACTCAACCAAAGTCAACCTCTTTATCAAGCCTTCAAAAAATTACACAATAGTGATAGTTGGCAAAATCTAGATTCAGGACAAAAACGCATAGTTGAAGCTGCTATCAGAGATGCAGAACTTTCGGGAGTAGCTCTAGAAGGTGAACAGCGAGAACATTTCAACACTATTCAACTAGAATTAGCAGAACTTTCTACAAAGTTTTCCAATAACGTCCTCGATGCCACAAAAGCTTTTAGTCTCACATTGACAAACAAAGAAGAAGTTGATGGTTTACCTCCCAGTCTATTAAGTTTAGCAGCTCAAGGTGCAAGAGATGCTGGAGCAGAAAACGCAACACCAGAAAAAGGACCATGGCGCATCACTCTCGACTATCCCAGTTTTATGCCCTTTATGCAGCACAGCAAACGACGGGAGTTACGAGAACAACTGTATAAAGCTTTTATTAGTCGTGCTTCTAGTGGAGAGTTAAACAACTATCCTCTAATTAAACGTATTTTAGAGCTACGTCAACAAAAAACAGAAATTCTAGGCTTTAATAGTTATGCAGAACTGAGTCTTGCTAGTAAAATGGCACCTGGTGTCGCAGCAGTGGAAAAGTTATTAGAAGAGCTACGCAGTGTAAGTTATGATGCTGCAGTTACAGACTTGGAAGAATTGAAAAAATTTGCTGCTAGTAAAAATGCACCAGAGGCAAATGATCTGAAACATTGGGATACCAGTTTTTGGGCGGAAAGACTGCGGGAAGAAAAGTTTGCTTTTACTGCCGAAGAGTTACGACCATATTTTCCACTACCTCAAGTTCTTGATGGTTTATTTGCTTTGGTCAAACGGATATTTGGTATTAATATTACTGCTGCTGATGGGGAAGCACCAGTCTGGCATCAAGATGTGCGTTATTTCCAAGTTAGTGATGAAAACAATACACCCATTGCTTATTTCTATCTTGATGCTTACAGTCGCCCGGCGGAAAAACGGGGTGGTGCATGGATGGATGAATGTATAACTCGCGCGAAACTTGTGGAAAATGGTCAAACTACTTTGCGTTTACCAGTAGCTTATTTGCAATGTAACCAAACACCACCTGTAGATGGTAAACCTAGTTTGATGACTTTTCGTGAGGTAGAAACTCTTTTCCATGAGTTCGGTCATGGTTTACAACATATGTTGACAACGGTTGACTATGCAGGAGCTGCTGGTATTAATAATGTAGAGTGGGATGCAGTGGAGTTACCCAGTCAGTTTATGGAAAACTGGTGTTACGACAGCTCAACATTATTTGGAATGGCAAAACATTATGAAACAGGGGAAACTCTACCAGAACATTACTATCAGAAACTTTTGGCTGCCAGAAATTATATGAGTGGCAGTGGGATGTTGCGTCAGTTGCACTTTGCCTTAGTTGATATTGAGCTACATCACCGTTATCAACCAGGTGGTGAGGAAACAGTTGTAAATGTGCGTAACCGCATTGCTAAAACTACTACTGTGTTAGCTCCATTGCCAGAAGATTCATTTTTATGTGCCTTTGGACATATTTTTGCTGGCGGTTATGCTGCTGGTTATTATAGTTATAAGTGGGCAGAAGTATTGAGTGCTGATGCTTTTGCTGCCTTTGAAGAGGCTGGTTTAGAAGATGAAGTAGCGATCGCCACTTGTGGTAAACGTTTTCGAGATACAGTATTAGCATTAGGTGGTAGTTTGCATCCTATGGAGGTGTTTAAATCTTTCCGAGGTCGCGAACCGAATACTGAACCTTTGTTGAGACATAGTGGTTTGATAGCTGCTGCTTAATTGTTGAGTAGGGGATTCATTAATGGCAGAAGGCAGAAGGCAGAAAGAAGAGAGCAAAGTTTGAAGTGAAGAAGTTTTTATAACTAATCATCCGAACATGATATAAGGGAGTAGGTAGGGACGTTGCATGCAACGTCCCTACAGGGAGAAGTAAACATCAGAATAATTAGGGCTTGCTGATTAAATCTAAAAGCATTGAAATATAAAGACTTTAGCCTTTTAGGGTCTGATATCATGTCCGGTAGCATCGGAGCGTGTATAAAATTAAGGTGACACTCTTGAGAAAACCTTCTGCCTCCTGCCTCCTGCCTTCTGCCTTCAGACCTCCAAAGTCTAATTATTCAATCGGACATGATATGAAATACCTTGGTTTTCAGCTCTTCACGCTCAAAAAGTTAGTATTTTAGGCGCATAGTTGGGCAGAAAAATCGTTCTTACAATTCTTATATCATATCAAATCCGCTTAATTGGACATAAAAAAATTATCCAATTGTCATAACTACGCTCATCTTGTCTTATCTTTCTTCTCCTGAATTCTGAATTGCAGAATTGCTGAATTCTAAAGACTTAACCATTCTATGGCTGTTTAACCGGATTTGATAT
>NZ_JAAHHG010000538.1 GCF_010692555.1 Okeania sp. SIO3B5
TCAGGAGTCAGGAGTCAGAATGGATGGCTTTAATACCATTTTTTAGGGCGTAAATTATCTTTTTTGTCAAAGGGACATCTCATGTAAAGTCTTTTTATCGCTCTTACTATTCGTAACATTCTTTTTTCAAATTGGTATTAGGGGTGGGTCTCTACAAAGAGCAAAAAGACTTTCCGTACGCAAACCCTAATTATTAATTATTGAAAGTAGTAGTTATTTATAAAAGATGAAAAATGTTTGATAATATCTTCAAAAAAATACAACACAAAATGCTAATTGTTCTGATTTTTAGCACAATTACTCCTGTTTCAATAGTAGGTTATTATGGCATAATTACTGCTACTAATTCTTTGCAATATTTAGCTTTAGCTAACCTGCAAAAAAAAATTAACGATAGTTCAGAAAATATAATTAATAACTTAGAAAATATTGGTTACGATATTTTATTTCTGAGTAAAGTTCCACCTATTCAAGGAATTGTCAGAGCTAGAAATAACAATGGAATCGATCCAAAAGGTAATTCTAGTTATGATGTTTGGCGAGAAAGACTAAGCATCATATTTATAGAATTTATGCAAACAAAACCATACTATATGCAATTACGTTATTTGGATGAAAGTGGAAATGAAATGGTGCGTGTAAATTCAGATGGATTAATAGTTAAAAATATTCCCGAAGAACAGTTACAAAATAAAGCAAAGAGAGAATATTTTACAGAAACTATGACCCTAGATTTAGGTGAAATTTATGTCTCACCCATAAATCTTAATCGAGAACAGGGAAAAATTGAAATCCCTTATAAACCAACAATTAGATATGCAACTCCTATATTTTCAGCAGATGGAAAACGTCAAGGAATTATCATTGCCAATCTGCTAGTTGACCGGATGTTTCAAAAGTTAAAACAAAACAATCAAAATCCGATTGGTACAGCTTTTATTCTTAATCAAGATGGCTACTATTTATACGACCAAAACGAACAAAAAGAGTGGGGTTTTGAACTAAATACAGATGAAAAAATTCAAAAATATTATTCAGCAAAAGTGAGTAATCAAATTTTATCTGGCGGTCAAAGTGATATTGTTAATGGTGTAGATAGTGTGATTACTTACAACACTATTTTTTTACAGAAAAAAAATACCAATAAATTTCTAGTAGTTGTCTATGATTTACCTAAAAAAATTGTATTTGCTCAAGCCAACAATTTTAAAATTTTAGCTTTGGTAATTATATGTTTGTCTTTGATAATTTTTTTGTCTATTGGATGGTTGACTATAATGAATATAGTTCAAATCGTCAAAAATACAATTAATAATGTTTCTTCTGTTTCTCATAATATCTTGGCGACAATGAGTCAGCAGGAAAAGATTGCATCAGAGCAATTATTAGCTGCTAATGAAACTAATAATAATATGACTACTTTAGGTCAAACTTCTCAAGAAATATCTCAACAAGCAGAATCAGTTGCAGTTGCAGCAAGTAAAGTTTTAACATTAGCGGAAGATGGAAGTAAAATGGTAGATAAAACTTTTGAACAAATGCAGAGTTTGAGAGAAACAGTTGATAATATTAGTAGAAAAAATCAAGATCTTGGTGAAAAAAACACTCAAATTGGAAATATTTCTAGCTTGGCAAATTTAGTAAGTTCTTTAGCAATGCAGACTAATATTTTAGCCCTTAATGCCGCAGTAGAAGCAGTACGAGCTGGCGAACAAGGCAGTGGGTTTGCTGTTGTAGCTAGAGAAATTCGGAAATTAGCGGATCAAAGCTCTGAAGCTGCTAAAAGAATTAATGTAATTGTGCCAGAAATTAAAACAGCAATTAATTCTACTCTCAAGGTGACAAATGAGGGAAAAAAAATAGTGAATTCTGGTGTCAAAACGGCGGAAGAAACTGCCAATACTTTCCAAAATTTAACAGAAGTAGTTTCTCATTTATTTGCTAGTAATCAGCAAATTTATCACAATACTGAACAACAAGCAGATGCTATTCAAAGGATAATTGAATCTATGAATAATCTCAATTTCAGTACTGGTGAAACAGCTAAGAGTATTTCTCAAGTTACAACTAGCACTCAAGAACTTTATGAAGCAGCGCTTAAGCTTAAGAAAATAGTTTAGTAAGCATTCAGCTATCAGCAGTCAGCTAGCCTCCTCTGGAGGAACATGGTAGTAACTTTTTATTCTTTTTCAATTTCAAAGGTTGCTTTTAAGCAGATCCAAAATTAATAGCTGAAGTCCGCAGTTCTTCCGATAGGAGGCTAGCTAATAGCTGATGGCTGTTTGCGCAGTATTCCGGAGGAAATGCTTATACCATTTCTCTATGAAGTTGCGCTTAATAGACATCTCCTCCAAAAGAGGGAATAGGGAATAGGTATGGAGGGGGAAAGAACTGATAGTTTCTGTACGATAATTGATTTTATTTTTGATTTTTGGAGATGTCTAGTAAAAGATAACAGCTATCAGTAAAATTCCAGTCTGGGCAAGAATTATTAAGTGCATTGTTACAAAGAAATGGTATTACGTTTAAATAACTATATTAATTCAAATTTTGACGTTGCTGAATTAGTGTATGATATTAATCTTAATTACTTAGGAGTTAGGAGTAAGGAGTTAGGAGGGAAGAAAGAAGAAGAAAGAGGAATAGAAGGAGAAAGTTTTTTTATTTGCTGGCGCACAACTACGTTAACGTATAAGCGGAACGGAGTTCTATCGCGCTCTTATCCGGAAACGATATCATACCTCAAATTACCAACGCCCAATTTTTTTATATATTAATAATTTTTCAAGGTGTAATATCAAGTGTGAAAAAAGAATATTACGAATAATAAGCATGATTAGTAAGCATTCAGCTATTAGCAGTCAGCTATTCCTTTGGAACGCACTAGCATTCAGCAATTAGTAATGAAGTAAGCATTCAGCTATTAGCAGTCAGCTCTCAGCAAAAGAAGGGGGTTTTAATATATAGACTGTTTCAGCCAGCTAGAGAGCGTAAGTATAAATTATGAGTCAATTAGTAAAGCTTTTATCTCAAACTAAAAGCAATAGCTGATGGCTGATGGCTGATAGCTGACAGCTGAATGCTTACGTAATAAATAATTACTTCTCAGGTTTAGTCTGGGGACTTTGGTAGTAACTTTTTATTCTTTCTCAACTTCAAAGGTTGCTTTTACCTTACCCAAAATTAATGGCTGAATGCTTACAAAAGTGCAGAAGATGTCTCTTGAACTAAAAAGATAAATTATGGCCTAATAAATAGCATCAAAACTATTCATTCTGACTTCTGACTCCTGACTCCTGACTCCTAAGAAATACCCTAGCTATTTATAGTAAACATTTATCAAATTTGTGTAATTTATGATTGAAGATACTGAACTTCGGGAAGTATTTAAAACTGCTAGTGAAGAACATCTCCAAAAACTTGATGAAGGATTTTTATATTTAGAACAATATCCACACGACTTAACAAAATTAGAAGAGTTATTACGAGAAATTCACAGCTTAAAAGGTGATGCTGCAATGTTAGGAATTAAAAATGTATCTCAACTTGCTCATCAGTTGGAACATTTATTAGGAGAAATTATTCGGGACGAGCAAATTATATCTCCAGAAACTAGCGATCGCCTCTCACTCGGATTAGATGCTATTTATAAACTTGTACAAGAGGCAGTTACAGGAGAACCATCAGGTATAAATACTGTTCATGTACTAGCTACTTTGATGGGAGGAAATAATATTAATACATCATTACAAGACCAAGATAAAACATATTCAACATCTGAAGAAGCTATTGCTATTAGTACTTCTGTAAAAGAGCAAAAAGTTGCCAAAAATACTCCCTCACCCAATATTCAACAGCCAGAAGAAGTAGCTAACATTAATGAATCTAGTTCCACCAAAACTGAGCCAGATGAAAATTTTGTAACCAGTAAACTTCCAGATAATTCATCAACCTCTTATCATATTGAAACAGTTCGTGTATCTACCCGAAATCTAGATTCTTTAATGACACAAACTGGAGAATTAACTGTAACTCAAATTAGACTTTTTCAACGACTATCAGAAATAGAAAAAATCACAAAATTGTGGGAAGAATGGAGTAGAGATATCCTTAATAATCGTTTTTTTGTCCATGATATAAATGTTAGCGGTAACACTACTACTAATAATTCTCTCCAGCAATTTAAAAATTATCATATTCGTTCTGAGGAACGATTAGAAAACTTAGGACTGTTAATTAATAATTTGAGAAATTCTATCCATGAAGATATTGCTAAACTTGACTTAATTAGCAGTCAAATAGGAAGTGGAGTTCGTACTCTGCGAATGCTGCCTTTATCTACTATTTTTAATATTTTTCCTCGTGTTGTTAGAGATTTAGCAAGACAAGAATATAAAGAAGTTAAACTAATCATCGAAGGCAGTGAAAGCAAAGCAGATAAGCGAATTATTGAACAGATGAAAGATCCTTTAATTCATCTAATTCGTAATGCCATAGATCATGGTATTGAAACACCTACAGAACGCAAAAATTTAGGAAAAAATCCTGTTGCTACAATTAAATTAAGAGCTGAGAATACTGCTAGTCAGGTAATAATTGAAGTTATAGATGATGGGCGCGGGCTAGATATTGAAAAAATCAAACAAACAGCGGTAAAACAAAAAATTTGTAGTCAAACCGAATTAGCCTCAATGACACAAACAGAAATTCAATCCATGATTTTCACCCCTGGATTTTCTACAAAAAAATTTGTTACTGAAATTTCAGGTAGAGGTATTGGTTTAGATGTAGTAAAAGCAAATGTAGAAGAACTTAAAGGAAATATTCACATAGAATCTCAACCAGGAAAAGGATGTTTAATCAGAGTGATACTCAGCACTTCTATCGCCACAATTAATGTATTAATAGTAGCTGTTGCAAATATTTATTATGCTTTGCCTATTGAATGCGTTCAAACAACTTTATTGGTATCTATAGAATCTATTTTTACCATTGAAAGTAGAGATACTATTATTTTTGATAATGAGCCTGTATCAGTTTTTCAACTTTCAGATTTACTGCAAATTTCAGCTATTAATCAAGAACAAATAAATGACAGTCAGGAGCATAATTGTATTATTTTAAAAATAGGAAATGAAAAATTAGCACTTTTTGTTGATGCTTTAATAGATGTACAAAACGTTATGCTTAAACCTCAAAGTAAATTATTGAAACGGGTAATAAATGTTTCCGGTGCAACTATTCTTGGTACTGGTGATGTATGTATGGTTTTAAATCCTCAAGATTTAATGAAATCTGCAAAGAAATTATCGACATCTTTTTCCACTTCAAAATTTGTTCAGCAATTAGAAGTTGAAAAAGTTAATAAAAAATCTGTAATTTTATTAGCAGAAGATTCAATTGCTACACGAACCCAAGAAAAAAGAATTCTTGAAAGTGCAGGTTATGAAGTTATTACTGCCGTTGATGGAATAGATGCTTTTAATAAACTAAAAACTCGCTCTTTTGATGCTGTAATTTCTGATATTCAAATGCCTAATATGGATGGCTTGACTTTAACTGCTAAAATTAGAGAAAACCAAAATTACACTGAATTGCCTATTATTTTGGTAACCTCCTTAGCATCCCACGAAGATAAGCAAAAAGGTGCAGAAGTAGGCGCTAGTGCTTACATTACTAAAGATAGTTTCGATCGAGAAGTTCTATTAGAAACTTTAAAAAGATTAGTTTAAGAAGGAAGAAGGAAGAAGGAAGAAGGAAGAAGTAATATCATGTTTGTTTGAATAGTTATGATTAGGATATAGATGGAAGAGATATCCCAAATCCCTGAGATTGCTTCCTTCCACTACGTTACAGTCGCAATGACTTTATAGAACCCATTTGGTATCTTTTAGCTCTCTCCAGAAAAGAGGGAGTAGGGAGTAGGGAGTAGGGAGTAGGGGGGAAATAATTGATGACACGCTCTACAATAATTGATTTTATTTTTGATGATTGGAAATATCTTTCTCCGAAAAGATATATGCTTAAGTTAAGTAATAGGAGCGAGCACCTAAATTTTTAGAGATGCGCTTAGGGGTTCTATAGTATGTGTTTATCCGAACATGATATAAGGAGAAATTAGGAATTACAGAAGAGGTAGGAGGAAGAATCATCCCTACCCAACATTTTTATTAATATGATTTTAATTGAGCGATCTTCAACAATGAATAATGAATAATGAATAATGAATAATGAATAATTACCTCTCCTTGAAAAGAAGAGGATTGACTAATCATGAAAATTTTTCTTTATTATCCCCTTAAAAGGGGAGGCTTTAAACCACAATTTTTCGGTAATAAAAAAATGAGGTTCATTCTCTTTCCATAGATTGATGTTTGATTTATCTATTGGACAATAGTTAGAGTTTGCTGATTCCATCTCAAAGTATTGACTTATATTGGTTTGAGCAATTTTAATTCTGGAAAAACTATTAGCTATATCACTGTGTTTCGCGATTATTGATGTTTGATTTATTTATTGGACAATAGTTAGAGTTTGCTGATTCCATCTCAAAGTATTGACTTATATTGGTTTGAGGAATTTTAAGTCTGGAAATATCAGCTATATCCCTCTGTTTCGCGATTATTGATGTTTGATTTATTTATTGGACAATAGTTAGAGTTTGCTGATTCCATCTCAAAGTATTGACTTATATTGGTTTGAGG
>NZ_JAAHHG010000539.1 GCF_010692555.1 Okeania sp. SIO3B5
GGAGATGGGGGGATGGGGAGATGGGGGGATGGGGAGATGGGGAGATGGGGAGATGGGGAGATGGGGAGATGGGGAGATGGGGAGATGGGGGGATGGGGAGATGGGTGGATGGGGAGATGGGGAGATGGGGGGATGGGGAGATGGGGAGTGTGGGAGAAATTAAAAAATATATATCTTCACCATTACCATGCAGGACTACCATTATTTTAATCCACATTCCGCACTTCAATTTGTAACATAAAAATTAGTATAAAAATCACGGCTTTGCTCAGTATTTATACTGTATGAATTATCTTCATTAACCTTTCTTAAGAGTCAAATTTTTGGGAAAATATTAAGCATAAATACTCAATTTCTACGTTATTATTTTCTCCTGAATTCTGAATTCTGGATTCTGACTCCTAATTTTTCATGCTACGTTTTGTCGTGCGGAATGTAGGTTTAAGGTTCTCGAACCCATTCCTGATTTGGTTTTGCCCAATTAGATGTTTCCACATTATTAGCACTAGAGCTATTACTAGGTAACTCTAAGCAATAACCAGCACCGTATACTGTTTTAATATAACGAGGATGGCGAGGATCTGGTTCCATCTTTGTTCTCAGATGTCTAATGTGGACTCGGATCGTCTCAATATCATCATCTGGATCGTAACCCCAGACTTCCTTAAGAATTTCACTCGGGGATACTGTCTGGCCATGTCGTTGCAGTAGACAATGGAGTAACTCAAATTCTAAATGAGTTAGTTTGACTGTCTGCTCAAACCAAATAGCCTCGAACCTTTCAGGAACAAGAGTCAGAGGACCATAATTCAGAATTTCGCTATGTTTTGCTGCTTGTGGGATTCGATCTGTGCGTCGCAGCAGGGCACGCACTCGTGCCAGCATTTCTTCTACTTCAAAGGGTTTTGTCAGATAATCATCTGCTCCAGCATTGAAGCCTTCTACTTTATTTTGGGTTTGACTTAAAGCAGTTAACATCAGTACTGGAATATCGGCTGTCCGTTCATCACGACGCAGACGTTGACAAATTGTAAACCCATCAACCTTTGGCAGCATTAAATCTAATACTATCAGGTCTGGTAGTAGTTGCAGGGCTAGAGCTTGCCCTTTTATGCCATCTTCTGCTTGGCTAACTTCATAGCCAGCCATTTCTAGATTAACAGCAACGAGTTCTGCGATCGCAGGATCGTCGTCAATGACAAGTATTCTGGGCATCATTTGCTACACTTACCTATAATTTTTTTTATTGTAATGTTTAATTAAGATTTTTAAGTTTTTTCTAACATTTTCTCATTCAATGTTATATTTATTTTTTAATACATAGCTTATCCTTATGTTATTGTTCTATCTTTCTATAACATAATTTTACCTTTTTGTCAAGTAACGCAATCTTTTTGTAGGGAGTAGGGAGTAGGGAGTAGGGAGTAGTTAAGACGTAGAATAAATGGGAATTACAGAATCAGTGGCCAAAACAATAGTAAGAGTTATTTTTCGGCTGCGTGCAGGGCGTGAAAATCCTCACTTTTTTCACCATTACTTGCTGAAAAGCTCATACTTTAATCAGTAAGCCCTAACTAGATGTCAGCTATCACCTTGGATTGAAACTCCAGCTTATGTTTTGGATAATTTCAAGAGGGTGTTCATTTGGCTAGACTACAGTAGGGACGTTCCATGAAACGTCCCCACAACGTTTTGCTTGTGAAGATGTGCTTCATCAACTTAAAAAGCGCTGTAAAATTCAGACAACGTAAGTACTTTTCCTTCTTCCTCCTTCCTTCTTCCTTCTTCCTTCTTCCTTCTTCCTTCTTCCTTCTTCCTTCTTCTGCTATAAAACTTTGTGCTTAAAATCTAGGAATTATAGGTAAAAATTGTGCTTGTTCTTTAAAATATTTCCATGCAATTGATTCCGGATCTTTTTGACTACTCCATTCTCCAAAATCAGGTTTTGTTTTCCGTTTACTGATAGTACTAGCATGAACATTGAGTCTAATTGCTAATTCTTTTTGGGTAAGAGGAGAAACTATTTCAGTAGCAGATTGAAGTTGGGAATTTTCTGAAATATCTTCTGGAATATCTTTTAGATGATAATTTAGTTGGGAATTATTTGGAAGTTGAGCCTCATAATTTGAAACCTTCGAGATTAATTGAGTATTGTTTTCTAAAGTTTTATCCGTTGTTTTTCCAACTAGAGATACAGCAGTAGGAAAATAATATAATAAACCCCCCTCTTGTGTAATTTCTAATTCAGCACCAAATTCTTTGGCTTGTTCATCAAGAAACTCTTGGACTATTTTTCCCGATAGTTGGGAATTTATGGCTAAATCTAAGGCTGTAATATATCCATTATTTTCCTGAATTAACTGATAAAATATAATATTCAAATAATCTTTTTGTTGTTTTTGTTTTTCCTGATAACGTTTGACGAACCAGGTAACTCCAGAAGCAATAGTAATGACTGTGAATATACGCCAGGATAAACCTAGCGTTAGCAATGCTAATCCCAAAGAAATTACAATGGGAAAATTATTTGTGGATTTATTATTCTTGTTAAGGTTTCTTGGTTGTTCTGGCATTTTAATGTTCTTGAGCCAACTTTTATACTTATAAGTTATCACCAACATTTACTGTTAATATAGCTAAATATAGACACAATTTGTCGAGACTTTTAGCGGATTTTTAATAAATAATGGTGTAGTTGGGATAAATTTTTGTCAATAATTAAGAGTGTATCTATAAAGTAAAAAATTAAGCCTTGATGTAGGGTGGGTTTTGTAACGCAGAACTTCCGCAAAATGGCTGTCGCCGACATAAAAAGGTGGCAATAATTTCAAGGTGGTGGTGCATAGTAATGGTAGAGAGAGTGTGGGGGGATGGGGAGATGGGGGGATGGGGAGATGGGGAGATGGGGAGATGGGGAGATTGGGAGATTGGGAGTGTGGGAGATTGGGAGATTGGGAGTGTGGGAGATTGGGAGATTGGGGGATTGGGAGAAATTAAAAAATATATATCTTCTACCATTACCATGCAGGACTACCAATTTCAAAAAAAACAAAATATTTCATGCTGTCGCCTAACCCATCGAATACTAGGTATTTGATGCACATCTTTCAGATTGATTTTACCGAATAATTAGGGTTTGCGTATGGAAAATCTTTTTGCTGGGGTAGGAGACAGCAGACAGGAGACAACCCACCCCTAACCCCTCCCAGGAGGGGGAGACAGGAGAAATGGGAATGAGCGAAGAGGTAGGAGAAAGAATTGCACCTTGATTTTTATGCCCAACTATGCCCCTAAAATACGCTCCATGCATGAGCATGAAGAGCTGAAAACCAAGGTATTTCAGACCAAAAAAGGCTAAAGTCTTTATATGCCAATGCTTTTAGATTTAATCAGCAAACCCTAATTAAGGTTTAAACCCACATTCCGCACTTCAATTTGTAACATGAAAATTAGTATAAAATCCGTAAGCAAACTTAAGTATTTATACTATATAAATTATCTTCATTTACCTCAATCGAGAGTCAAATTCTCAGTGAAATATTAAGCATAAATACTTACTGAATCCTTGACTCCTATTGACCACTATAATTGACTTCTTACTTTTGACTTTTGACTTTTGACTTTTGACTTTTATTTTAATACTACATTTTGTGGTGCGGAATGTGGGTTTTAAGGCCAAATATTTTTAGAGGTTTGGTCAAAATTCCTGTGACAAAAATAACTTTCGTTAAAAGTATTTAACCGGACATGATATAACTATGTTTTTATAAAGTATATCTCCATGAAGTTTGCAAGATTTTAAACAATGTTTCGTAAATTAAAAATTATTGGCGGCACTATTCTAATCTATTTATCCATCAGTGGTTGTGGCCCTAGCAAAGTTTCTCAGTGTAATGAATTGATTGTTACTATTAACAAGGGAAATACTCTTGTCAATGCTGAAAATTCCTTTGATGCTGCGACAACTAATCAGCTAGGAGGAGATTTAGAAGCAATTTCTCAGGAGTTAGAAGCTCTCAAACTTGAGGATGAAACTCTTCAGCAGTTTCAAAAAGACCTAACTCAAACATTTAAAGAACTTTCTCAAGCTTTTGTTCAGATGAGTTTAGCTCTTAAAACTAGCACACAAGTTGAAGCTTCATTAGAAGGTAGAAAAAAATTTAATCAGGCTAAAAATCAACTTACTCAAGCAGGCCAGCAGGCGAATAAGGTTGCTACACAAAAAGATATTTTGCTAGATAAGCTGGTTACTTATTGTCAAGATAAATAAGTTTAATGATGAATTTCTAGCTCTAGTACATAATGTCCCATGCGTAACTGCTGAGACCATAGTTCATACTCTAAGCGCAGATAATCTGGAACTGGTTTTCCCTGAACTACTAGGTTACGGGTAAAGTTACGCATTCGTAGCTGATAATGTAAATTGAATGACTCATCTTGGAGCCAATAACGACAGATGCCATATACTCCTCTTTCCCAGATATGACGGTAACAATATTTACCGCTTCCTTGCATAGTCATAATAACTCGGGAAGGGGCAACTTCTAACCATAAAAGTCTTGGCTTTAAGACAGTTGGCAATATTGATGGGTTATGTATATTTGTACATGATGTTTCTTTGTCCGTAATTGCAGGTTCATGTAATAATATATGAAATTGATCGCGGTCTTTATGATATAGAGTAGCCGCTGTTTCAACTATCGACCAAATGGGCAGATCTGTTGATATTAATGACAGACTTACGGGTTTGCGTTGATAAGTTAGCATATATTTTGTTAGGGTAAGTTGTAATTATTTAATGGTTGTTAGTTCTACAAATATCAAAAATATTACTCTTGGTTAATAGCTTTTTCTTTCCCACGCAACCTTGGTCAAACTCTAATTTAGATTTCACTTGATTTTGACTCAGAATTTAAACTATCGGTATATACAGGACTTTTAAAGTAAGTGAGATAAACCTACAAAACAACAATTTTGATTTACTGATCGATCATTATTGGATAAGTATGTACTTCATAAATTTTCAATATGTTTTATATATGTGGTTTGTTATTTCTAGGTTTTAGGGAACTCATACATCGAATGGGTAATCATGAGATTTCTATGTTTTGGGGAAACGCTACACAAACATAATACTAAGACGCACTCAAGAAAGTCAAAAATCAGGATGCCTTTGGCTGAAAACTTTAACTGACAATCATTTCAAACAATTACTTTATGTAAAGTGGTGTTAAATTATTGGAGTTAATTTTTATTATATAAAGAGGTCATTTCAGTGTTCCTCCTGTAGTCGGAGCTACGCTAACAGTTAGCCTCCTATGATCGTAACTGCAGACTTCAGTTAGCTTCCTATGGTCGGAACTTTCCTAAGTCATGCTACGCAAACGTTAACACTACCTCTCGCTAAAATATTGAGATTGAGATCGGGAATATTCTCTTTCTCTTGGTTGATTGGATATGGCTAGGAGACCTCGCCATCCCTAGACTACTTTTTATCTCCTCAAAAGGGAAGGGTTCATACCACAATTTTTCAGTAATAACGTTAAGAAACTATTAAACACAATTGCATTATTAAGTACTCTGTTAGTGCTAATAGATATAGTAGTAGTTAAAGCAAAAAGTAAGCATTCAGCTATTAGCAGTTAGCATTTCCTGCGGAATGCTGCGCAAACAGCTTTTAAAGGTACAGGACTTACTAAAGTTAGCTCATAGCTTTTTTATTCATAAGTTTTAATTCTCTTTAGAGAGTAATTCCTCCTCTAGTGTGATAGTGACTTAATAACTTATAGCTGACTGCTGAATGCTGAATGCTTACAGCAAAAAGGCAATTCATAATCGCTTTTTTCTGAACTCCTGAGTTTTGAGATTTGGGTTATTAACTTACCTAACTCACCTCAAGATATTAACAGAGTAGCATATTTATATAGTTGGACACAAGGGATAGTTTTGATCGAAAAAAAATTTGAAAATTGTCTATACTAATAATTTTGCTAGTGGCAAGTCTAAGTAAATTTATTGATTTTAATTATATCTTTATTTATTTTTGTTACATTTTTTTAACTAAATACATCAAACAATCCCTTGATGAGTTAAATTTTACCTAAATAACACGGGAGCATGAAAGCCATCGTCTTTTAAGCGATGGATGAAAGGGGAGGAGTCGGATTTTAATCCGATGTATTTTATTTGACCGAAAAGCTACGTTGAAGGCCCCCGTGTTTGAACCGGGGATGAAAACAACCGAGTCGTTTAGACTAGACAACTAAAGTAGTCCTGTGCTATTATTACTCAGGGGTAAGCCATCCAACCCTCGTTTCAAATGTACTGTTGTCAGCAAGTTTTAGTAGGTAAAAATCCCGAATTAATTGCTATTTTAACATTCTTGTGTGAACAGTCTCACAAGCTCACTAACATGGGAATATATTATGGTCGGCAATTATTTTTAAGTCTCACAAAACTCTCGGCAAGTTTGACGCAGGAATTGGTCTACAAAAAGAACAATCACTATAAAGTTTTATATTCGCTCTTCAGCACAACAAATATTGAGAACTGTAACTGAATCATTTAGGTCTTCAGGATGGTCTTATTATTGCCTATAGTTCAGGAAAAATCTCAGAAAGACCAAGGATTCCTAAATACAGAAAAAAAGGAGGAATGGCTACAGTTAGTTACCCGGCTCAAGCATTAAAACTTAAAGGTAATCA
>NZ_JAAHHG010000054.1 GCF_010692555.1 Okeania sp. SIO3B5
GAAATCTGGTCCTACAGAAGTTCGTGGTTATCGTGGACAAACTAGCACTGCTCGAGTGGGTGTAGAACAAAATAATGGATATGACTTAGGGTTTACCTGGAATGGTAATGAATATGAATTGGTAGCGGATCTACAATTTTGGCAACAAGCATGGTCTGTTGATCGGTTTATCAGTATGGTGACTCAGCGTTATGCTTACAGCACTGTAGTCAATGAAACTGCTAAACAAGGATTTCAAGTTACCGAACAGCAAAAAAACAAAGATGGATCTATTCGTCTAGTTGTTCAACGTTGGAGCGCTTAATTACTATAGCAGAAGGAAGAAGGAAGAGGGAAGAAGGAAGAAGGAAGAAGGCAGAAGGCAGAAGGCAGAAGGAAAAATCTGGTGTTGTCTGAGTTTTCTGCTTTCTGGAGATGTCTATTCTTATTTCTTTCCTCCTGACTATTGTAGGGGCGATTCGCGAATCGCCCCTACAGGTTCCTGATTCAGTAACGCCATTTATTATTGCAAGAGGTCTAATGCTAGATTTTTCTCCATCATCTCCTGAGTCTAACACAGAACGTTCAGGTTTTGAACCGGAACTTGGTGGAGTGTTACGCAATACTCCCGAACGTTCAGGTTTTGAACCGGAACTTGGTGGAATGTTGCGACAAAAGGGAGTTTACGTTGATGAAATTACCTGTATCGGTTGTAAACATTGCGCTCATGTTGCCCATAATACTTTTTATATAGAACCAGATCATGGGCGAGCGCGGGTTTTTCAGCAAGATGGTGACTCTGAAGAATTAATCCAAGAAGCGATCGATACTTGTCCTGTAAATTGTATTCACTGGGTTGATTATACCAAACTAAAAAATTTAGAGGAAGAGCGCAAATATCAGGTTATTCCTATTGCTGGTGGTCCTGTGGATAGCGGAGCAGCTCGTATTGCTAGTCACAGAAATAAGCAGAATGCAGAGAAAAAGAAGATTTGATTCTTGTCATTAGTTTATAAAACTGTAGGTTGGGTTGAACGGAGTGAAACCCAACAAAAGCTTACTATTGTTAGGTTGATCCTAACGGATAAGCTCCGCTAATAGTGTTCCTCAACCAAACCTACATCTATTGCACCATTTCATTTAAGGTCTGTCAATTCAGTAGTAGGGGAGTAGGGGAGCAACATTCTTGTTGGGTTTATCCTACGGATAAGCTCCGCTAACGTTCCTCAACCCAACCTACATCTATATGCACTGTTGCCTGTTGCCCGTTGCCTGTTGCCTGCGCACAGCGCTATAACTAACCATGACTACAACACCAATAAAACCACAACTTACTTTTGAACAATTCCTAGAAAATCTCCCCGATGCAGAAGGACGTTATGAGTTTGTTAATGGAGAAATAACGAGAATATTACCAACCAGAAGACATGAAACTATCGCTGAGTTGATTACTGACTTGATGAAGAATGAAGTAAAGCGCCTTAATCTCAATTATTTTGTTTCTGGCAGAATAATGATTAGAACTTTTCGCAAAGATGGCAAAGAGCAAGGTCGTTATCCTGATGTAAGTGTGGTTGATAAAACAATTTGGTTAGCTAATCCAAGGGCTTATTCTGCACTTACCGAACCGCTTCAGTTGGCTGTAGAAATTGTCTCTACAAATTGGGAAGATGACTATATTGATAAACAAGATGAATATCAACGTTTGGGAATTCTTGAATATTGGATTGTCGATTATTTAGCCGTGGGTAGTCGCGATATTTTAGGCAACCCAAAACAGCCGAGTATTATGGTTTGTTTACTCGATGAAAATGGAGTTTATCAAACTAATTTATATCAAGGCAAAGATAAAATAGTATCCCGAACTTTTCCAGAGTTAACATTAACTGTAGAGCAAATATTAGCAGCTTGATTAAGGAAGGCAGAAGGCAGAAGGCAGAAGGCAGAAGGAAAGAAAAGATTGGAAGGGAAAAGGTTTTTTTATCACTGATTATCAGGACATGATATTATACGATGTCAGGTTGAATAGTTATAAATTAACGAGAGAGGAGTCATATCATGTCCGGTAGCACCGTTTGTGTATAAAATTAAGGTAAAAATGGGAGAAAACCTTCTGCCTCCTGCCTCCTGCCTCCTGCCTTCCTTCCACCAAAGTCTAATTATTCAACCGGACATGATATCAGGAGATCCCCCCTAACCCCCCTTGAAAAGGGGGGAACTGGAAGTCCCCCTTTTTAAGAGGGATGCGCGGGGGATCATTGATGTACTTCACGCCTTATGAAAACTATTATATCAGGAGGAACAAGTTTTTTGATCGCTGATTATCCGAACATAATATTACTCTAAAGATGAAGCTTCATTTTTGGCTTTAGCCTCTGGATCAATATTTTGCCAAGTAGGAATGAGTGCTAGGCGATCGAGTTCTTTTGCTTTTTTATACTTTTCCACTGCTACCTCAATTTCTCCTTCTCTTGCTAATTTGAAACCTTCCTCTATTAGCTTTTCTGCCTCAGCTAATGATTCTGCTCTTTTTATTGGGTTGAGGTTAAGGTCAGAATTCCATCGAAGTGCTTTCTCAAATATGGCAACTGCCTCTTTAATTTTTCCCTCCCTTGCCAGTTTCTCTCCTTCTATTATCCAACTACTAGCAGCCTTTTTCAAGCGAGAGTCAGTTTGGCAAATCTTGAGTTCCTCCAACTCCTGGGGGTGGGAAATTAGGTAATCATTTAACCACTCGCAACCATAGTTAGTTAAATCTTCTATGGGTAAATATCTCCACAACTTTACAGTCTTGTCATCACTAGCAGAAGCAATAGTCTCTCCATCAGGACTAAAAGCTACACCTATGAACAGATTTTCATGTCCCTCAAAAGTCTGCAATAATTGTCCCTGACAATGCCATAATTTTACGGTCTTGTCGGCACTAGCAGAAGCGATCGTCTCTCCATGAGGACAAAAAGCTACATCTATAACTCTGTCCTGATGCCCGTTAAAAGTCTGCAGTAATTGTCCTTGACAGTTCCATAATTTCACAGTCTTGTCATCACTAGCAGAAGCAATAGTCTCTCCATCAGGACTAAATGCTACACCATAAACTTTATCCTGATGCCCCTCAAAAGTCTGCAATAATTTTCCCTGGCAGTTCCATAATTTCATAGTATTGTCAGCACTAGCAGAAGCAATAGTTTCTCCATCTGGGCTAAATGCTACACCATAAACTCTATTTTCATGTCCCACTAAAGTATACAATAATGTTCCCTGGCAGTTCCATAATTTCACGGTACTGTCATAACTAGCAGAAGCAATAATCTCTCCATCACAGCTAAATGCTACACCATAGACTTTATCCTGATGCCCCTCAAAAGTCTGCAATAATTGCCCCTGACAGTTCCACAATTTTACCGTTTTATCATCACTAGCAGAAGCAACAATCTTTCCATCAGGGCTAAATGCTACACCCCTTACCCATTCTTGATGCCCCTCAAAAGTTTGCAATAATTGACCCTGACAATGCCATAATTTCACAGTATTGTCAGCACTAGCAGAAGCAATATTTTTTCCATCAAGGCTAAATGCTACACCGTAGACTCGATTTTCATGCCCCTCAAAAGTTTGCAATAATTGCCCATGACGATGCCACAATTTCACTGTTTTGTCATAACTAGCAGAAGCAACAGTCTTTCCATCAGAGCTAAATACTACACTGTTGACCTGATTTTCATGCCCCACCAAAGTCTGCAATAATTTCCCTTGGTAGTTCCATAATTTCACGGTGTTGTCAGCACTAGCAGAGGCAATGGTCTTCCCATCAGAGCTAAATGCTACACTGTAAAGCTTTTTGTGATGATCTTCGAGGGTATGCAATAATTTCCCTTGGCAGTTCCATAATTTCACAGTGTTGTCATAACTAGCAGAAGCAATAGTTTTTCCATCAGGGCTAAATGCTACAAATATGACCTTATCGTGATGCCCCCCAAAAGTTTGCAACAATTGCCCCTGACGGTTCCACAATTTAACCGTTTTGTCATCACTAGCAGAAGCAATGGTCTTTCCATCAGGGTTAAATGCTACACTGTTGACCTCATCTTGATGTTCGCTCAAAGTCTGCAGCAACTGCCCTCGATAGTTCCATAATTTCACCGTTTTGTCACGACTAGCAGAAACAATGGTTTCCCCATCAGGGCTAAACGCTACATTATAGACAGTCTCCTGGTGTCCAACAAGAGTCTGCAACAATTGCCCCTGACGATTCCACAATTTCACTGTTTTGTCACGACTAGCAGAGGCAATGGTCTCTCCATCAGGACTAAATGCTACACTGTAAACTCTCTCCTCATGTCCCACAAGAGTCTGTAGCAACTGCCCCCGATAGTTCCATAATTTCACCGTTTTGTCATCACTAGCAGAGGCAATAGTCTTCCCATCAGGGCTAAATGCTACACCGTAGACTCTATCTTCATGTGCCTGGAGACGGTTAAATTCAATAAATTCATCTTTGTCATGTTTATAAATTACTGCTCCTAGAGCAGTTGTCACCTCAATAGCTTCGTCCATTGCTTCAAGTTTAGCATCTATGAGTTTTTGTCTTGCTTTCATGGCAGTCATCAACCCATCCCATTGCTTATCTAACATAGAGAGATTTTTGGCCTCATTTGCTAGATCGATAATAATAGTTTTTCCTTTTGACTGTCTACTTTCTCTTTGTCGAATAAATGCAACTAAATAATCATGTACCAACTGATAGCGGTTTGTTGGATTTTCTGGCAACAAAAATACTAAGCCAGAGTTAACAAAAATCTTTAATACTAGCTCCAAATTTTCTACATTAAAATCTACAGTTTCTTTCACCAACTCAGCCTTGGTTTTTTGTGGACGAGTATTATTTTCATCTGTTAATAATAGCAACACTAACCAAGCCAATTTTTCATTTTCTCCTCCGCAATTGTTCACCACTTCTGCTAAATATCGCTCTACCAATTCTGCTTTAGGATGCTCTCCTAATTCTTGATATTTTCCGAGAGTAGTAATATTCTCTGTTTGTAGTTGTGCCCCCACAATCTGCAACTCAATGGGGCGAATTTCTCCTGACTCTTTAGCTAAGTCTGCAACCAACTTTTCTGTGAGTTCTGAATCTATTTGAAATTGAGAATTTGCAGTTAATTCTTTAATTACTAATTTTGCTTGTTCCTGGGAAAAATTTCCCAAGTAATAGAGAATATTTTTACTTAAAATATCATTGTTGATAGTATCGAAATTCCCCAAGCGATTAAGTTCTAATAAATGATGAATATAATCTTCTCGCAGAGATAAAATAATTTTCGTAAAGGGAATATTCAAACATTCTTGGAGAAACTGAGCAAATTCTCTTTTCTTGCCTGGTTCGGTATTTTCAAAGAAAAATTCCTCAAATTGGTCAAAAATTATAACTGTGAGTAGATTTAATTCAGCGTTATTTTGTAACTGAGCTAAAATTGCCTCAGTCGAATTAAGAGTATCTGAAATAACTACTGATTTTTGAATATTTTGTAGCTGCTCTGCTAATTTTTTTCCCAATCTTGAAATCCATTCAACATAAACTCGGTGCAAAACAAGCACTACAGAACGGGTTTCAATTAATTCTCGTTCTAAAGCAGGAATTAATCCTCCCTGCAAAATTGAACTTTTACCAACTCCTGATTGCCCATGAATAACTATTAATTTACACTGATTACTTCTCACTTTTTTTACCAATTTTTCTACATCAAACTGTCTTCCTGGTGCAGCAACTTCTTGAATAGCTTTTCTTGGATTCAGCTTAGGAAAAGTTGGATTAATATTTTTTTTTCTATGTCTCAAACGATTCGCGCCAATGAATGCTTGGAACCCAAATTCCTGTTCAATTTTTTGTTGATTTTGCTTAAATTCAAAAGCTATAAGATATTCTTTTTTTTGGAAATAAATCTCTCGTAATTCTTTGCATATAGAAAAATAAAGTTTTGGATCGTATTCAACTTTTGCTTCTGTAATAGCTTTATTTAGAATTTCTATGGCTCCTTTAATATCACCCAAACATTTATTTGCTTTTCCCAAAGAAAATAAATACCAAACTTGACGATATAAACGTTCCCAATTTAAAATTATTTTGTCTTTGTCTGAGGTAGAATTAGATACATTCTTCAGGGTTTTGTTTAAAATTTTGAGAGCTTTTTGAGCATACTTTTTTGCTTCTGTGTAGTCATTTTTTGCTAGTTTAACTTCGGCAAACAAACCATCAGCCTGTGCTTCTCGGAATGGGTAAGAATAATTTTGATGTAATTCAATTGCTTTATTAGCGACATTCTCTAACTCATTCCAACGCTCCAAATATTGTAAAATCACTCCCCAAGCATTGATAAATTTGGCAACCAAGTCAGGGCGCTTAACTTTCTCAAAGGTTTCTACCGACTGCTGAAAATAGGAACAAGCTCGCTTGTAAGATTTTTCTTGTTCAGCCCGATGCCAAACTCCATAACTGCGCCACCACGAGCCTAGATAATAATTAATGTGGGCTACCCGCACAGCATTATTCAGTTGTTGCCAAAGTTCGAGACTTCGCTGATAATGCTGTCGCGCCTTTTCTGTAGAATTATCTGCTGTCCTAGCTATAGCAAATTCTAGACTTGCCTCTAACTCCCGCTCTAAAATGACTCCCCGTTTTTCCAACTCTTTCTGTGCGCGTAACAACTCTTGATAACCAAATTCACCTAACCCCAAGAAAGTATTATCTAAAAATATTCCTGCCCCACTCTCTAAAACTGTCTGATAAACAGACTCACTCGTCTGCCGAATAAAATCTATTAATTCATCAGTAGAAATTTCAAATACAGTCAAGCTTGCCCTATTTTCAAAATCAGGAATCAACTGAATAAATTTCCGTGACACCTCCTCATTTATCCATAACACCATTGGGAAGTGAAAATTTTTTCTAAACTCGTCTAACACTAAACTCATTGAACGGAGTAACTCATCCACATCAACCACTGATTCCAACCCCCATACCATCAAAGCATCTGGCTGTTGATTTTTTAGACGTTCTTGGATAGTTGCATAAAGTGAACTTACTGACTTATCCAGTACCAACTCCTGCAAAACCCCAGAAAAAGATTCCCGGAGTTGTGGAATTAGGCGATCGCGCTGACTCAGATAACTATAGCGCGCCAGAAACAACCTAAATTTTCCTTGAGACATTTCCATGCCTCTAACTAACCTCTGCAATGATGCTCGATTATTAATTTCTGTCATCTTTTAACTCCGGTACATCTTTTAATATAGGATTGATGTCAAACCAAGACCCTTGTTCATCTTGATATTCATAGACAAACATACTCCGGATTAAAGTTTGGTATTCGTCATCTCCTGCCACTTTTTTTGTCCTAGCTACTCGGCGTAATAATTCCCATTCGTGGTCATCTATAGCTAAAAGTCGCTCATTGCGATAAGTTTTAATGACCTTGGCAACACTAGCACGGGAAATGGGAAGATATCCTTCTTCCATAATGGCATCATTAACTATGCGCAATACATTTCTAACATGACCCCCACTGATGCGACATAAGTAATCTAAAGTTTCCTGACTATCAAAAATTTCGGTAACTTTTGCCAAACGTTGCTGTGGATCTAACTCCGGAAACGCCCTTGCCAAAACTAATTGTCGAACTAACTCCATTCCTTCAGCACATTCATTACCGTCGCGTAACTGTGTCGCCACCATTGGCAATACCTGGGGACTTTTTTTAAATCGCTGGATTAGTGTTTCTAGGTCATTGGAAAACCTCAATGCCAGAGGAATGGTATAAATCACATGACAATGCAGTGCTGCTAGTTGCTCCCCTCGGTCTACAAATAGATATTCTGGTTGAGTTTTGTTCTGATATTTGAGAGTATTATCAACTTTATCAAGGTTATCAACAATGACGACTAATCCATTTTTGCTATACTGCAACAGTTTTTTGTTGGCAGGTTCAAACAATTCTTGGTTAATAGTTTCAATAATGCCACGGGTTCGGGGTCCGAGATATTCTCTGAGTTTACTACGAACTTCAGGACTAGCTTTGGCCTCGGCAGTTATTTTGCCTATTCCGAAAGAGAGTTCAATGTTAGATATTTCCATTTCTGTCTGCAATAATTTGGCAGCTCCCTGGAGTATACCTTTCAGTCTGTTGGGTTCCTTTATCTTAAAATTTTTCAACTCCTCCAAACTTTCACTGACTTGTTGGGCAATAGTTAGAAGGATATCGCCTACATCTACATCTCCCATTTCTAGGTTTTTGTCAGACTCAACGTAGACAACATGAAAGCCTTCTATTTCCAACTGTTGCTTGAGTCGCCAAAGTTCTGTAGATTTGCCACAACCAATATGTCCAGTGAATAGTTGACAGGTAGGTCGGCCTGAAGACCAGAGAATAGTCTTTTGTAATTTCTTGATAACTTGTCCTCCACGGACAGTGGAGAAGTCAATATAGTATCTATTGTCAATTTCTGCATTGTCTATAAATAGAGGAATGCCAGGGTCTGTTGCCTGAAAAAAAGCTTTGGGATCTAAAGGCATAATTATTTATGAGAAGCTACTCCTTAATTTTATCGCAGGGAATAGGGAGTGGGGGAGTAGGGGAGTGGGGGAGTAGGGGAGTAGGGGAGTAGGGAGTAGGGGAGTAGGGAGTAGGGAGTAGGGATTAGGGGAGTAGGGGAGTAGGGAGTAGGGGAGTAGGGGAGTAGGGAGTAGGGGAGTAGGGGAGATAAAGACACCTTTGATAAATGTTTGCTACAAATAGTTAGGCTATTTCTTAGGAGTCATATCATGTCCGGTTGAATCTTACACTTTGGAGGAAGTAAGGCAGAAGGCAGGAGGCAGAAGGCAGAAGGGAAAGAAAGGTTTGAAGGAAAAAGGTTTTTTTATCACTGATTATCCGGACATGATATAAATTCTCTTTTCTATCAAATGGACATTTCCTGTAAAATCTTTTCATTGCACTTAATTATTCGTAAGATTCTTTTTTGAAATTGGTATTATACCATTTTTTATGTCGTAATATCAAATCCGGTAGCATCGGTATAATAAGATAGTTAATCAGAATTCAGAATCCAGAATCCAGAATTCAGAAGGGAAGAGAACTCAGAATTCTTTCCGCTCTGGGTGAAGAAGGAATATTTTTTTATACCGAATTAAACGGATTTGATATAACTTATCTTTTTCGTCAAATAGGCATTTCCTATAAATTCTTTCTATCGACTCCAGCAAATAACCATCAATCTCTCAAACTCTCCAACACCTCATCAGTAAATGGGTTTTCCCCTGCCTGAAGCGCTTTTATCCATTCTTGCCGTTGCGCTTTTTTCTTCTCATCATTAGCCCATTCTACATATACCTGAAAATCTGCGATCGCTCCTTCAATATCCCCCATTAACGCCCTGGCAAATCCGCGACTGTCAACAATAGAGCCATTTTTAGGGTCAAGGGTGACTGCTTTCTCACAAGCAAACATAACATCAGCAGCTTTGTTATAAAGACTGCCATACCAACAAAGTGTACCCCAATTATGAGCAGAAATTTGAGTAGAGTAGATTTTTTCTGCTTGTTTGTAAGAGTTAATTGCTTCCTTAACTTTACCCTCTTTCACAAGCTTCCTCCCTTTATCCAAAAACGCATTTACTGCCTCATATCTAGCTTGAGCCTTAGCAATATTTTGCAGAGTAGGCATGAATGCTAGGTTGTCCAGTTTTGCTATTGCTTCTTCATACTTTTCTACTGTTGCTTCTTCTATAACTTCCTTCATCAGATTTTCTGCCTTAAATAATGATTCTGCAAGAACTTTTGGCTTGAGGTTGAGGTCTGGGTTCCATTTCAGTGCTTTCTTAAATGTGGCAACTGCTTCGTTAACCTTCCCCTCTCTTGCCAACTTCTCTCCCTCCATCACCCAACTACGAGAGGCTACTTTCTTGCGTCCGTAGGTTTGGCAAATCTCAAGTTCCTCTAACTCTTGGGGATGGGAAACCAGGTAATCCTCTAACCACTTGCAACCATGCTTGGTTAAATCGTCTATGCGCCAAGTCCACAATTTCACTGTATTGTCAGCACTAGCGGTAGCAATAGTCTCTCCATCCGGACTAAATGCTACACTATAGATCTCATTCTCATGTCCGGTTAAAGTCTGCAATTCATTTCCCTTAAGGTTCCACAATTTCACTGTATCGTCAGTACTCGTAGAAGCAATAGTCTCACCATCCGGACTAAATGCTACACCAAAGACTGAATACTTATGCCCAGTTAGAGTCTGCAACTTCTTTCCCTTAAGGTTCCACAATTTCACTGTTTTGTCACTACTGGCAGAAGCAATAATCTCTCCATCGGGACTAAATGCTATACCATTAACCCAATTCTCATGGTGGGTGAGAGTCTGCAACTCCTTTCCCTTAAGGTTCCACAACTTCACTGTATTGTCACTACTCGTAGAAGCAATAGTCTCCCCATCCGGGCTAAATGCTACACCAAAGACTGAATACTTATGCCCAGTTAGAGTCTGCAACTCCTTCCCCTTAAGGTTCCACAATTTCACTGTTTTGTCACTACTGGCAGAAGCAATAATCTCTCCATCAGGACTAAATGCTACACCATTAACCCAGTTCTCATGGCCGTTTAAAGTCTGCAATAATTTCCCCTGACGGTTCCACAATTTTACTGTATTGTCACTACTAGCAGAAGCAATAATCTCTCCATCAGGACTAAATGCTACACCATTAACCCAATTATCATGGCCGTTTAAAGTCTCCAATAATTTCCCCTGACGGTTCCACAATTTCACTGTATTGTCATGACTGGCAGAAGCAATCATCTCTCCATCGGGACTAAATGCTACACCTATGACCAAATCATCATGCCCCTGCAAAGTCTGCAACAACTGTTCCTTTTGCTTCCACAATTTCACTGTATTGTCACGACTAGCAGAAGCAATAGTCTCTCCATCAGGACTAAATACTACACCCATGATCGAATCATCATGCCCCTGCAAAGTCTGCAACAGTTGCCCCTTTTGGTTCCACAATTTCATTGTTTTGTCAGCACTAACAGTGGCAATAGTTTTTCCATCAGGGCTAAATGCTACAGAGTAGACCCAATTTTTATGCCCCCTCAGAGTCTGCAATAACTGCCACGACTTCCTCAAAGGAATTGGCCACAACTTCCCCTTTTGGCTCCACAATTTCACTGTTTTGTCAGCACTAACAGTGGCAATAGTTTTTCCATCAGGACTAAACGCTACATCCCTGACTTGATCCTTATGCCCAGTTAGAGTCTGCAACAGTTGTCCCTTTTGGCTCCATAATTTCACCGTGTTATCAACACTAGCAGTGGCAATAGTCTCTCCATCAGGACTAAATGCTAAACCCCTGACTTTATCCTTATGCCCAGTTAGAGTCTGCAACAGTTGCCCCTTTTGGCTCCATAATTTCACCGTGTTGTCAGCACTAGCAGAAGCAATAGTCTCTCCATCGGGACTAAATGCTACACCCAAGACATGATCCTCATGCCCCACTAGAGTCTGCAATAAATCTCCCTGATGGTTCCACAATTTCACTGTTTTGTCATCACTAGCAGTGGCAATAGTCTCCCCATCAGGACTAAATGCTACACTATTTACCCACTGCTTATGGCCTAGCAGAGTCTGCAATAAATCTCCCTGACGGTTCCACAATTTCACCGTGTTGTCACGACTAGCAGTGGCAATAGTCTCTCCATCGGAGCTAAATGCTACACCCACAACCCAATGCTTATGCCCCTGGAGATTGTTAAAGTCTCTAAATTCTTCTTCTTTGTTACGTTTGTAAACTGCTACTCGGAGAACATCTCTAATTTTGCTACCATTTTTACCAGTTAGATCAAATTTACCATCTACTTGTTTTTGTATAGCTTTCATAGCAGTCATCAACCCATGCAATCGATCGCCTGACATCGATAAGGCTCTGGACTCATTTGCCGTAGTAATAATAGTTTGTTTTTCTGCTCGTCTACTTTCCCTGTGTTCCCTCAAGGCAAATATTGTCATCCCTCCTGCCAATACTGCCATCCCCAATGCAGCACCAACCGAAACTCTAACTATCCGCTTCTGCAACTGCTGTCGTTTTGACTTTTCCTGTTTCAGTTCTTCTAATATTTCAGGGCCTTTCCTTTGTCGAATAAAAGCAACTAAATAATCATGAACTAACTGATAACGATTTGCTGGTTTTTCCCGTAACAAAAATACTAAACGAGACTTGACAAAAATCTTTAGTACTAACTCTAACTCTTTCTCTTGAAACTGACTTTCTTTCACCAATTCAGTCTGAGTTTTTAGTGGACGAGTATTATTTTCATCGGTTAACAACATCAAAACCAACCAAGCCAAATTTTCATTTTCTTCACCACAGTCTTTCACTACTGATGCTAAATATCGGTTTACTAATTCTGCCTTGGGATAATCTCCTAATTCTTGATATTTTTCCACAGTGGTAATATTCTCTGTCTGTAGTTGTGCTCCCATAATTTGTAACTCAATCGGACGAATATCTTCTGTCTCCTTGTCTAAGTCTTCTACCAATTTTTCTGTCAATTTTGAATCGATTTTAAATTGAGAGTTTTCGGTTAATTCTTTAATGACTGATTTTGCCTGATTCTGGGAAAAATTTCTCAATTCATAACGAATATTTTTACTTAAAATATCATTGTTGATTGTTTCTAAGTTAGCTAAAGAATTAAATTCTAATAAATAATGAATATAATCCTCTCGCAGGGATAAAACAATTTTCACAAAAGGAATTTCCAAACATTCTTGCAGAAACTGAGCAAACTCTCTTTTCTGCCCAGGCTCTGAATTAACAAAGAAAAATTCCTCAAATTGATCGAAAATAATAACCGTCAGTAAATTGAATTCAGCATTATTTCGTAACTGAGAAAAAATTGCCTCAGTCGAATTAAGCATTTGTGAATTAACTGCTAATTGGGGAATTGTTTTGAGTTTTTTAGCTAAACTTTCCCCCAATTCTGAAATCCAATTAACATAAACTCGCTGCAAAACTACTACTACGTTACGGGTATCAATTGATTTTTTTTCTAAAACAGGTATTAATCCAGCCTGCAAAATCGAACTTTTACCAACTCCTGATTGTCCATGAATCACTATCAGTTTATAGTCAGGACGACTAATTCTTTCTAGCAATTCTTCTACATTAAATTGACGCCCAGATGCAGAAATTTCTTGAGTAAATTTTCGTCGATTAAGTTGAGGTAAAGCCTGGTTGGTATTTGGTTTTCTATACCCCAAACGATTTGCACCGATAAATGCTACAAACCCAAATTGTTGTTCTATTTTTTGTCGTTCTCGCTTCAGTTCAAAAGCTGTTAAATATTCCTTTTGTTGGTAATATATTTTTCGTAATTCTGTGAGAATATAAATATAAAATTCAGTTCTGTATTCAGGTTTAGTCGTATTTTTTGCTTGCTCAAAATTGGCTATTGATGCTTCAAAATTACCTAATTTTTTTTCGGCTTTTGCTAGAGTAAATAAATATTTTCCTAGATGAGAATAGCGCTCCAAATCTAAAGTAATTTCGTCTTTTTCTGAGCTAGGAGGAGATACAGCATCTAGAGTTTTGTTGAAAATTTCTATGGCATTTTGAGCAAGTTTTTTTGCTTGTCTATAATGATTTTTTGCCAGTTCAAATTCTGCTAGAAAACCATAAGCACGAGCGAGTCGAAAAGATGTTTGATGAACTCCACTCATTCCCCCCTGGGAAAGGCGATCCCCCCTCATTCCCCCCTGGGAAAGGCGATCCCCCCTCATTCCCCCCTTGGTAAGGGGGGAGGAAGAAGAAGAAGGGGACTTTTTTGTTACTAAGAGTAGCTCAACACCATCCAACTCCCCCCTTTCCAAGGGGGGTTGGGGGGGATCAAAAACTTTTATTGCTCTTTTGGCAACAGTTTCTAACTCATCCCAACGCCCTAAAGTTTGCAGAACTTCTCCCCAAGCATTGATAAATTTAGCAACTAAGTCTGGGCGGTTAACTGTCTCAAAGCCTTCTACCGACTGCTGAAAATATGAACAAGCTCTCTCACAAGCCATATTTTTCTCAACCCGATGCCTAAGTGCATAACTACGCCACCATAACCCCAGATAATGATAAGTGTGAGCTACTCGCACCGAGTTGTTAATTTGTTGCCAAAGTTCGACACTGCGTTGATAATGCTCTAGTGCTACTTCGGTAGAATTATCGGTTGCCCTGCCTAAAACAAATTCCAAATTTGCTTCTAATTCAGGCTCTAAGGTAACTTCTCGCTTTAACAATTCTTGCCTTGCGCCAACCAACTCTTGATAAGCACACTCTCCCAAACCAAGGGCAGTATCATCTAAAAATATTCCTGCCCCACTTTCTAAAACTTTCTGATAAACACTCTCACTGGTGTGCTGAATAAAATCAATTAATTCCTGAGTTCCAGTTTCAAAAACGGTCAGACTTGACCAATTTTCAAAGTCAGGAATTAACCGAATAAACTTACGAGAAATTTCTGCATCAACCCATAAAACTATGGGAAAAGGGCAATTTTTTCTAAACTCCTCGCGAACTAAACTCATTGCGACCAGCAATTTATCAATATCTCTAACAAACTCCAAACCCCAAACCATCAAAGCATTTGGTTGTTGGTCTCTTAATCGTTTTCTGATAGTTGCATAAAGTTCATCGACAGACTCATCCAACTGCAACTGTGCCAAGTCTTCAGAAAAAGATTCCCGGAGTTGTGAAATTAGGCGATCGCGCTGGCTCAGATTATTGCACTGTGCCAGAAATAGGCGAAATTGTCCTTGAGACATTTCCATGCCTCGGATTAATTTATGCAATAATTTTTGATGATTAACTTCCCTGTAACTAGGCATAAATTTTTGACTCTATGTTAATTACTAACCAACCTCAAACCTGTATTATTTCCTACTAGACTGACACACCTTAAATGGGGTGATGGGGTGATGGGGGGATGGGGTGATGGGGGGATGGGGTGACGAAAAAAGCGCTCTGCACTATTTTAGGTGAAACGGTCCACTACTAGACTGACACAGCTAAAACTGTGCAATAGATTGTTATTTCTAGGTGTCTTTATCTCCCCTACTCCCCCACTCCCCCACTCCCCTACTCCCCCACTCCCCTACTCCACTACTCCCTTATATTTAACTCCGGCGCATCTTTCAAGAGAGGATTAATTTCAAACCAAGGGCCAAGTTCATCTTGATACTCATAAACAAACATACTCCGAATTAAAATTTGGTATCCATCATCTCCCGTTACTTTTTTTGTCTGAGCAACTCGGCGCAATAATTCCCACTCATGGTCATCTACAGCTAAAAGTCGCTGATTGCGATAAGTTCTAATTACATTGGCAACACTAGCGCGGGAGATGGGAAGATCCCCTTCTTCCATAATAGCCTCATTAACTATTCGCAATACATTCCTCACATGACCACCACTGAAACGACATAAGTAATCTAAAGTTTCCTGACTATCAAATATTTCGGTAACTTTTGCCAAACGTTGTTGTTCATCTAATTCTGGAAATGCTCTCGCCAACACTAACTGTCGCATTAACTTCATTCCTTCAGCACATTCACTACCATCACGCAACTGTGTCGCCACCATTGGCAATATTTGAGGGTCTTTCTTAAATCTTTGAGTTAATGTGTCGTAGTCATTGGAAAACCTCAGTGCCATAGGAAGAGTATAAATCAAATGACAATGAAGACTCATCAATTGTTCGCCCCGGTCAACAAATAGATATTCTGGTTGAGGTCGTCCCCAAGGTTTAGGTGAGCTATCAACTTTTTCCAGGTTGTCAACTATAACCACTAATCCTTTTTTACCATACTGTTTCAGCTTTTCGTTAGCGGGTTCGAGCAATTCTTTGTTAATAGTTTCAATAATTCTGCTGGTGCGGGGTCCGAGATATTCTCTGAGTTTACTACGAAGTTCGGGACTAGCTTTTGCTTGGGCAGTAATTTTACCAATTCCTAAAGCTACAAATTCTAATCCTTTTTCGTCAGCTTTGACTTGACCAACTCCAGGCAAACCAACTTCTGCTGAAAATGAACCCTCACTGCTAGCTGCTACTTTACCCACACCGGGAATATTAGCTTCTGCAGAGAGTTCAATTTCTGTGTGCAATAATTTTGCAGCTCCCTGAAGTAGACCTTTTAATCCTTTTGGTTCCTCCAGGTTAAGTTTTTCCAACTTCTCCAAACTTCTGCTGACCTGTTGTGCAATAGTTAGAAAAATATCACCTATATCCACATCTCCCATTTCTAGGCTTTTGTCAGATTCAAAATAGACAACGTGAAAGCCTTCCGTTTCTAACTGTTGTTTGAGTTGCCATAATTCTGTAGACTTACCACAACCAATATGTCCGGTGAATAGTTGGCAAGTAGGTTGGTCTGAAGACCAGAGAGTAATAGTATTTTTTAATTTTTTTATAACTTTTCCTCCACGCACAGTCGAGAAGTCAATGTAGTATTTCTTGTCAATTTCTACATTATCCATGAACAGAGGAATGCCAGGGTTTGTTGCCTGAAAAAAGGCTTGAACATCTATGGTCATTTCAGTTATCAGTTATCAGTTATCAGTTATCAGTACCTCCAACTGTTTGCGCAGCATTCCGCAGGAAAGTTAGAGGCTTGAAATATTGAACTTGATTGTCTCTTGGTCCATTGGATATGGCGAAGAAACCTGCGCCATCCCTCGACCGCTTCTTCATCCCCTTAAAAGGGCAGCCTTATTTACTATTTATGAGAAGCTAGCATTAATTTTATCGCAGGGAACATTCAAGAATTTAGAATTTAGAATTTAGAATTTAGAATTACCTCTTCTTGAAAAGAAGAGGATTGACTAATCATGAAAATTTTTATTTATTATCCCCTTAAAAGAGGAGGCTTTAAACCACAATATTTCGATAAGAAAAACTTTTCTATCTGCTGGTTTTCTGCCGACAATAATATAAACAATTACAATGATCGGAGAAAACCCTATATTTACTCATAATCATGGCACCAGCAGTTTTAATAGAAAACCTTCAGAAAAGTTATGGCTCAGTTACAGCAGTTAAGGACGTTTCCTTTCAGATAGAACCTGGAGAAATATTTGGTTTGCTTGGCCCTAATGGTGCAGGTAAAACAACCACACTACGCGCTCTGTGTACTCTACTTACACCAGACGCTGGACGTTTAGAAGTATCTGGTATTTCAGTAGTTGACCAACCGAGAATAGCTAGACAACGCCTTGGCTATGTTGCTCAGGAAGTGGCCATCGACAAGGTACTGACGGGCCGAGAACTACTGGAACTGCAAGCAGCTATATATCATATTCCAGACAAATTGGCAAGGGAAAGAATCGAAGGAGCGATCGCCCTCTTGGGAATAGAAGATTGGGCAGATAAAAAAACAGGCACTTATTCAGGTGGTATTCGTAAACGTCTAGATTTAGCGGCAGGTTTATTGCATCAACCAGATGTTTTAGTTTTGGATGAACCCACAGTGGGTTTAGATATTGATAGTCGGGTAGCAGTTTGGGATTTTTTGCGTCAGTTGCGAGACTCAGGCACAACAGTTTTGATTACCAGTCACTATCTGGAAGAAGTTGATGCTTTGGCAGATAGGGTAGCTATTATTGACCAAGGTGTGGTTATTGCGACGGGTACTCCTTCGGAACTTAAAGACCGAGTGGGAGGCGATCGCATCACTCTCCGTATTAGGGAATTTTCTTCTACTGAAGAAGCAGAAAAAGCCAAAGTATTACTAGGAAACTTGCCCATAGTCCAAGAAGTTATTGTTAATGCTGCTCAAGGCAATTCTTTAAACTTAGTTGTGACACCCCAGAGCGATGCTTTGATTAAAATTCAACAGTCATTGCAGGAGGAAGGTTTACCTATTTTTGGTATTGCTCAAGCGCGACCAAGTTTGGATGATGTTTATCTAGCAGCAACAGGAAAAACTTTGATGGATGCAGAATTAGCTGCTGTGGGTAGTCGCGACTTAAAAGCTGAGAAAAAACAAAGTATGCGTTGAATGTTTTCGTGAATTGGCACTTTGTAGGTGAACGGGCGAACGGGCGAACGGGAACACGCAAGATGCCCATTCCACAAGACTATTAAAATTATTCCGCATTTATGCAACACCAACAATGGAGTATTTGTCAAAGTCTAGTCCAGTAGTAGACTGACACATCTAAAACTGTGCAATAGATTTTTATTTCTAGGTGTCTTCCCTACTCCCCTACTCCCCCACTCCCCTACTCCCCCACTCCCTAATGGACCATTTTAGCGTCGGTCCACTACTTCTACTGTTCCCTATTCCCTACTTTTACAAGTTGAGTAGTTTATGCATTTAATTGATTACACTATTGTCGTCATCTACCTGCTGGCGATCGTCCTGTTTGGCATATTTCTCCAGCGCAAAGCATCCGGTGGCATAGACTCTTACTTTCTGGGCGATCGGAATATGCCTTGGTGGGTATTGGGGGCATCCGGAATGGCTTCCAATACGGACATTGCGGGGACAATGTTGATAACAGCTTTAGTCTACGCCTTGGGAACGAAGGGATTTTTTCTGGAACTCCGGGGTGGCATTGCCTTAATTCTAGCAATGTTCATGATTTTTATGGGCAAGTGGAACCGTCGCGCCCAAGTTATGACTTTAGCAGAATGGATGCATTTGCGTTTTGGAGTCGGACGGGAAGGAAATATCGCCCGGATAGTTAGTGCCGTTGCTGCTATTATCTTGACTATTGGCAGGATTAGTTACTTTGCCATAGGTGGGGGCAAATTCTTAGGAGAATTTATCACAGTGGATGCCCGCATAGCCTCGATTTTAATTATCTTCCTGGCATTGATATACACTGTCCTTAGCGGTTTTTATGGGGTGGTGTTAACAGACCTGTTTCAGGGAGTTTTGATTTTTGTGGCTATCATCTATATCTGCGCGATCGCTCTGCAACTTCCCCCTCTCCCGGAGACATTTGCCATTTCTATTCCGGGAACCGAGCAATTGCACGAGTGGAATTTTAGCGAGTGGAGTAGTATATTCCCCTCCATGGAAGTAGACTTGCCCGGAGACTATGGTCGTTTCAACTTGTTCGGCGCTATCCTTTGTTTCTATCTGCTGAAAGTATTGATGGAAGGGTTTGGCGGTATCGGTGGTTATATGATGCAGCGCTATTTTGCCGCCAAAAGCGACCGGGAAGTGGGGTTAATGTCCCTGTGGTGGATATTCTTGCTTTCCTTTCGCTGGCCTTTGGTAACTGCCTTTGCGATCCTGGGCATCAATTACGGCATTACTAACCAAGTAATTCCTGACCCGGAACTGGTCTTGCCAACAGTTATCGCTACTTACCTACCAGTGGGAATCAAGGGATTGGTATTAGCTTGTTTTATCGCCGCCGGGATGTCTACTTTTGACTCCTTAATTAATGGTGGCGCTGCTTACTGGGTGAAGGATATTTATCAAGCTTATCTCAATCCGCAAGCTGACAACCGCAAACTGCTGGCTCAAAGTCGTTGGGCATCGGTTATCATTGTTATGGTGGGATTGCTATTTAGCTTCAGTATCTCCAATATCAATGAAATTTGGGGATGGTTGACTCTGGGATTGGGTACGGGTTTGGCAGTTCCTTTGCTGTTAAGATGGTATTGGTGGCGGTTTAATGGTTATGGATTTGCTACTGGTATCGCTGCTGGTATGGTGGCTGCAATTGTTACTAAGGCGATCGTCTTACCTTCTTTCCCGAATCTGCAACTTGCTGAATTTATCCAATTTCTAATTCCTAGCAGTTGTTCTTTGGCAGGATGTATCGCTGGCACTCTGTTAACTCCAGCAACGGAACAGTCAGTTCTGGAGAATTTTTATACTGTCACCCGTCCCTTTGGTTTCTGGAAGCCGATCGCTGTTAATATTCCCCGCAATCTCACGATCAATATCGCATTAGAGAACAGGCGGGATTTACTGGTAACTGCGATCGCGATTCCCTGGCAAATAGTTTTGTGTCTCACGGGAATTATGTTTATGATGAAACGTTGGGATAATTTCCAAATTCTATTCCTGTTGCTGCTTGTACTTTCTATCTGTTTGTACTTCGTCTGGTATAGATATCTGTATGGAAGTCAAAATTCAAAAGTCAAAAGTTAAAATTATGGAAGTCAAAAGTCAAAAGTTAATGGAAGTCAAAAGTCAAAAGTCAAAAGTAAGAATTATGGAAATCAAGAGTCAAAAGTCAATTGCTGACTGCTAACCGCTTTTTTAATAATGTGGTTCATTGACCTAAAAACTGCTGTATAATAGCTGTAAAAATTGAGAAAATTTTTGACTTTCTCCAATCTAAAATATTATGGAAAAACTGTTGCAACTACAGATTGAAAAGTTACCTGAAGGAGTTTATTTGGCAACTAGCGATGCTTTGCCTGGTTTAGTTGCTCAGGGAGAAACTCTGACTGAAACTTTGGAAATAGCTCGCGATGTAGCTAGTAAGTTAATAGAAGCTCGTAGGGAAAGACAACCTCTGAATCTGGAAAGTTTACAAACTCTTGCTGAAAAGTTTGATTATCCATTGGTTATTAGTGAATAATTTGGTGGTTTTATGGGAAGGTTGGCAGGATTTCGCTACCTTTGAAATTGTGAAGAAATTGAAGACTTTTGGGTTTGTTTTTGACCGTCAAGCTGCTGGTAGCCATGAGATTTGGTACAATCCAGATAGGAATTTGTATACTACTATTCCTAATCATTCTAAAGATTTGCCAGAAGGAACATAAAAACCGAGTTTGCGTTAGATGTCTTGCTATACTTAGCATCTGTTTTCCACAAACCCAGTTTCTTAATAATACTCTAAAGCAATTGGATTATTTACGCTTTAGTCGGGAACCTAGGAATAATGCGCTTACAGATAGCAATCCTAGAACGGTTGCTGGTTCTGGCGTTGACTCTAGTTCAACTGGAGACAGGGTAAAGTCGGCTGTTTCTGTATTGAAGGCGAGTTTTATTGGTAGAGCCATAGGATTTGTGGGGTCGATCGCATCACCTGTGCGAACAGTAAACCGTTCTACACCCTCGCCATCAATGAGGAAGTCGCCTAAGATATCAGCATAGAGGCTAAAGTCAATTTCGTCGCCACTAGAAAACTCACCCAAAACAATATCCTCAACGAGAACGGTGAAGGGATTCTCAAATGTAGAAGGCAAATCAAGGATTGAGGTAAATAGAGAGTCGCTGTCCATCTCGTAGTGGAAACCGTAAGCAGTGGGGGGGTCGTACCAAGCACCGGAGGTGACACCGCAGAAACTCATCGTGTTTATTTCTTGGTGAGGGCAGTTTGGCAACCAAGGATTAAACTGGGAATCACCGAACGGGTTGGCACGGTAAACACCTTCAGTTCCATTAGCCAGTCTTGCCCAGAAGGCGATTTCGCTGTCGTTGCTCAAGCTACCGCGATCCATGGCTAAATCGACAACTGTAGAGCCCAGGAGCGTATCGCCCAAGCCAATTACTTTATCATCTATTGCATGACTTCCAGTAAAGATGCCTTTCTTATTTCTGGAATCTTGAGGGTTACTCTGATTCGCCATGAAGGCAACGTTTCCGTTATCGTTGATGGAACTTGTGCCCATACTAAAGAAGCTTGAGCTGGTTGGATCTCCGTGACCCCAACGCCAGGGGTTCTCAAAATAATTACCAGCAATCACGCTGCCGTTCGCACCATCACCAGAAAAGATTATTTGACCTTGCAAACCTGGTATAGGAGTAGTGTTAGCAGTGATACCCACATAACCCGACACCAATCCGTTGTCATTAATATTAGCTTCACGGTATGAACCTACCAGAAAAGCAGGATTGTCAGAAACAACGGGAGTAGTTGCACCTCCATCCCCAACGAAAATACCGTTCTCGCTAGAAAAACTAACGACTCCCTCATTATTAATCGAAGGAGCGTAAAAATCTACAGGACATTGACTTCCATCAGCCGATAGACCAGAACACTGGGTAATCTCAGTGGTGACGCTTGGAGGATTTGGTGCAGTCGGTAGTGTTGCTTTATAGACATTAGTGTGACCATTTCTCCGAGCAGTGAATGCTACCTCTCCACTGTCATTTATAGAAACTCCAGGAGCAAAGTCATAGCCCTCAGTGCTACTGGCAATCAACCTAGGCTGCGGCCAGCCAGGTCTGTTGACATAGATAGCTGTAGTACCATCGTTCAATGTAGCAATAAAAGCAGTTTCTTTGTTTGCGTTGATAGCAATTCCCTGATCGAAGCTAGCAAATATTGTGCCGTCTGTTGTCGCTACTGTCTCTGGAGCAGCACCTAAGCCAATATAAATGCCCTGATAAGTCTGTCCAGATGACGTTCTCTTTTCTGCATGGTAGGCAATTCGTCCACCATTACTAATCGCGATGCCCTTGCCAGCCTGATAATTAGGATCTGTTTCCAGGTTATACGAGTTGCGCCAGAAGCCCGGTGTACCGAGTCCGCGCTCAACGCTAGAGTACTGAGTACTAGGTACGAAAGGATTGTTTGTTGTGTCTGCAATCCTCGTAAAATTGAAACTGGCAGCCTTAGCTTGGCCACCTACTAAGAGTGAAACCAAAGTTAAAGCCAGACCGGAAATCTTCTTGGCTTTACCTTTAAATTGACAATAGTTGCGAAAGTTCATAGTAAATAGTCCATAAAATTGATAGGAAGCCTTACATCAAGTAACAATCTAGGAGATGCCTTCTGCTTTTACACTAAATCTCAAATTTGTTTGTTTGCAACAATTTACAAACCCCATTGAGATTTCTTTTATAAGAGTCTCTGATAAAAACGATAAACATAGATTAATTAAGAATTTTTTAACTATTCTGGCAAAAAGACCTCCAATTAACAAGAAGTCGGGAATGGCTTTAAAACAGTTAATTCACTAGATGGGCTTCCCAAGCAATGCTGATCTGGCCAGGTCTACGGGTATAGACAAGGACATCCTCAGCAAACTGTTTAACGGCCAAACCAGAAAGCTGACAGTGCCTAATACTTTGAAAATAGTCAATACCTGTGCTACTAGAAGCGATCGCTTTCGTTCCTTTATCTACTACCTGCCATCAACAGTTAAAGTCGTAATCAAACAGATACTAACTTTGGATAGTTTTGGGATAATTTATTTCTTAGAAGTCCCTAAGTAATTACAATAGTAGCGATCGCTCCCACTAGCAACAAGAGCGATCGCTTAATATACTTGCCAGAAAACAAGAGCGATAGAACTCTGTTCCCCAATATGTTAAAATCAAATCGAAACTTCAATTACCAGGAGAAAAACAATGGTAGCAATCCCCAAACCAGTTCCAATGACTCCCCAAGAATACTTTGACTGGGAGGAGAAACAACCGATTAAATATGAATATATGAACGGTCAAGTTTTTGCCATGACTGGGGGAACTATTCCTCATAATGACATTGCAGTTAATTTAACAGTGGCTTTAAAAAATCATCTGCGCGGTAAAGGGTATAAAGTATTAATGGCAGATGTCAAATTAGGAGTATCCGAAAAAGGACCTTTTTATTATCCTGATGTCATGGTAACTTGCGATGAAAGAGACCGACGTGCTATTAAAATTATTTATTATCCTTGCTTAGTCGTAGAGGTTTTATCTCCAGGAACCGAAGCTTTTAACAGGGGTAAAAAGTTTAAAAATTATCGCAATATTTCTACTTTAAAAGAATACGTTTTAATTGATGCGCGAGAGATGACAGTGGAGTGTTTTCGGCCTAATGAAAATGGTGTTTGGGAACTTTATAATTATGGAGAAGGTGACGAAGTAACCTTAACTTCTGTAGATTTTAGCTTTCCCATTGAGATGCTTTATGAAGACGTAGTTTTAGAGGAAGTAGAAGAGTAGGGGAGGGTAGGGAGTATTTTTAATATTTTTCCTGCTTTTTCTTTGATTTTTTCTTCGACTTGAAAACTGTTGTAGATATAGGAATGTGCGCTGGCATATTTACAAAATGTAAGTCCAGATATTAACTTTTCATACTTTAAATTTCACTAATGACTCAAGGTCAAGTTCCTGATGATACTCCTACTAACTTACAAGAACAAATTCTGCTAGAAGATGCTAAAAATCAACCAGGAGTTGAAATTATAGGAGGAACGGAAACTCCACTTAGAGATGCTCCTAGACTGATTGCTAATTATGGTGGTAATCCTGAAGATTGGTATAAAATAGCTAGTAATCAAACCACAATAATTGATGGAGCAATTGTTGAAATACATTGGTATAGAAATAATAAAACTTGGCAAAACGTCGAAGACAAAATTAAACGTACCTATCCCAGAAAAGTGCGGAAAAGTTAGAGAGGTAAATTAATTATGAAAGTTTGTTGTCTTGCTAATACAGGGGATTTTCTACCTGAAAGTTATCTGGATTCATCTTTATATCGTACTAAAGAAACTGAGTTTAATTTGATAGTTGGTAAAGAATATGTTGTCTATGCACTCTACATCTGGCAAAAAAAATATTTGGTATTATATTTGTGACGAACGTTTTACTTATTTTCCTATCAAAAATCCTGCACCTTTATTTCAGGTAATAGATTCTCGTCCTTCTAGATATTGGCGCATGGAATTAGCTGAGAATGGTTTATTTATTCTGGCATTTGAACATTGGTTTTCTCTGGCTAATTATTATGAAAAACTGACTGATAAAGATGAAGAAGCAGTGTTAATTTTTGAGAAGTATAAAGAGTTAATAGATGCTGAAGTTTCTGAACCTTTACCTAAACCTTTGAGTGTGGAAAATTTGTTGGAAAGTAATTATAAAGCTACTATAGGAGATGACCTAGCAGCACTAATTGCCGTTCCTTTTGTAACTAAATATGTGGAAAAAATAGGGGAAGCTTTAGGGGAAAAGACCGTGAAACAGATGAATAAGTTTTGGCAACTAATACAACAAAAGCCTGCGGGAATTTTGCCTACTTTAAAATCTGCTGAAACAGAAGCTTTTCCTATTGATTTTTATCAGGCAATACAAGAGTTGGAGGCAGCTGCTAATCAAGACCCAGAAGTTAAGCAGGCTCTTATTGATGTGGTTGAAGTTGCAAAACAGGAAGATTCAGAATATGTTAACAATCTTGAGTCTGAGGTTGAGAAAATTAAGTCTCAAGGAGTAACTGCTAAAAGCTCCAGGAGTTTTTTGATGGCAGCGAAGGAGTGGGGGAGTAGGGGAGTGGAGTAAACGGAAGGCAAAAGTCAAAAGTCAAAAGTCAAAAGTAAGAATGTAAGGGAAGTTAAAAGTTAGAACTTAAGCAAGGAAACTACTTCAGAGTATGTAGACCATAAAGTAGAGACGTTGCACATAATGTCCCTACAGGGTTATGATTTTTTTATCAGGACTTACGCACCCAAACAAGAAACTGGGTTTATTCCCATAATTTGTTTAAACTACCAGATTTCCTTGATCGACCAGGTTTCTGCGTGAGTCCTGAAATAACAAAAAAGGAAGAATTTAAGCTATGTCTGCAAAAAAACTCACAGGTAACGAAATTCGACAAACATTTCTCGACTTTTACGCACAACGGGAACACACTATTTTACCTAGTGCATCTCTAGTTCCCGAAGACCCCACAGTCTTACTAACTATTGCGGGAATGTTACCATTTAAACCCATATTTCTCGGACAACAACCCCGGAAATATCCCCGCGCTACCACTTCCCAAAAATGTATCCGCACTAACGATATTGAAAATGTTGGTCGCACTGCCAGACATCACACTTTTTTTGAGATGTTGGGTAATTTCAGTTTTGGAGACTATTTTAAACCAGAGGCGATCGCCTTTGCTTGGGAACTATCCACAAAAATCTTCGGTTTGCCTCCAGACCATTTAGTTGTCAGCGTATTCCGAGAAGATGATGAAGCATTTGCTATTTGGCGCGACAAAATTGGTATTCCCGCACACCGCATTCAACGGATGGATGAGGAAGATAATTTTTGGGCATCTGGTCCGACAGGCCCCTGTGGCCCGTGTTCGGAAATTTATTACGACTTCCATCCAGAATTGGGAGATGAAAACATTGACTTGGAAGACGACAGCAGGTTTATCGAATTTTATAATCTGGTATTCATGCAATACAACCGGGATGCAGAGGGAAATCTGACCCCATTGCAAAACAGAAATATTGATACGGGGATGGGGTTGGAAAGAATGGCGCAAATATTACAAAAAGTGCCGAATAATTATGAAACTGACCTGATTTTTCCCATTATTAAAACTGCTGCGGATATTGCTGGTATAGACTACAAAAAAAGTGATGACAAAACCAAAGTTTCCCTGAAAGTAATTGGGGACCATGTGCGAGCAGTAGCACATTTAATTGCCGATGGTGTCACTGCATCTAATGTTGGCAGGGGTTATATTTTACGACGGTTAATTCGTCGGGTTGTGCGTCACGGACGTTTGATTGGCATTTTTGGGGAATTTACTTCAAAAGTTGCTGAGAAAGCGATCGCTCTTTCTGAGGATGTTTACCCTAATTTGCGGGAGAGGGAAAGTGCTATTAAAGCTGAGTTGCAACGGGAAGAGTCTCGCTTCTTGGAAACATTGGAGCGTGGTGAAAAATTGTTGGCGGAAATTATGGCAAAACCGGAAACTCAGAAAACCAAACAAATTTCTGGGGAAGATGCTTTCAAGTTATACGACACCTATGGTTTTCCACTGGAGTTGACTCAGGAAATAGCAGAAGAAAATGGTTTAACTGTTGATGTCAGTATGTTTGAAAAAGAAATGAAACTGGCACAAGAACGTTCTCAGTCAGCTCACGAAACTATTGACTTGACTGCTGAAGGTGGGGTAAAATTGGATGTTGACAAAACGGAATTTTTAGGGTACACATATTTGACTTCCTCAGCGCAGGTAATGGCATTAGTAGCTGAAGGGGAACAGGTTGAGTCTGCGGAAGCGGGTACTCAAGTACAAGTGGTGCTTGATCAAACACCCTTTTATGCTGAGTCTGGAGGTCAAATAGGCGATCGCGGTTATCTGAGTGGGGATAATGTGGTCGTGCGGATAGAAGATGTGCAGAAGCAGAATAATATTTTTGTGCATTTCGGTCGCGTGGAAAGGGGTACGTTACAGTTAGGAATGACGGTGAATGCTCAAATAGATGCAGCTTGTCGTCGCAGAGCGCAAGCAAACCATACCGCAACACATTTGTTACAAGCTGCTTTGCGGTCTCTGGTAGATCAGTCTATTTCTCAAGCGGGTTCGTTGGTATCTTTTGACCGTTTGCGGTTTGATTTTAATTGTCCCCGGGGGTTGAAACCGGAGGAAGTGGAGCAAGTGGAAGCTCAGGTAAATAGTTGGATAGCTGAAGCACATCCGGCGACGGTTGCGGAAATGCCATTGGATGAGGCAAAGGCAAAGGGAGCTGTTGCTATGTTTGGTGAAAAGTATAGCGATGTAGTAAGGGTGGTTGACTATCCGGGAGTGTCGATGGAATTATGTGGGGGAACTCATGTGAATAATACGGGAGAAATTGGGGTGTTTAAAATTATTTCTGAAGCTGGTATTTCTTCTGGGGTGCGCCGTATAGAAGCAGTTGCAGGTTTGGCAGTTTTAGATTATTTGAATGTCCGAGATGTTGTGGTTAAAGAATTGAGCGATCGCTTTAAGGCAAAACCGGAGGAGTTATCGGAGCGGGTGAGTAACTTGCAGCAGGAGTTGAAGGAGTCGCAAAAACAGTTGGAAGCGTTGAAAGGTGAGTTAGCAGTGGCTAAGTCTGACCAGTTATTAGGAGATGCTGAGACTGTGGGTGAGTTTCAGATATTGGTAGCGGAAATGCCTGGTGTTGATGCGGAGGCGTTGAAAACTGCTGCGGAACGGTTACAACAAAAGTTGGGCGAGAGTGCTGTGGTATTGGGTGCTGCTTCTGGGGAGAAAGTCAGTTTGGTTGCTGCTTTTAGTAAGTCTGTGAATAGTAAAGGTTTGCAAGCAGGGAAATTTATTGGAGGGATAGCTAAAATGTGTGGAGGAGGCGGCGGCGGGCGTCCGAATTTGGCGCAAGCAGGGGGTCGCGATCCGAGTAAGTTGAAGGAAGCGTTGGAGAGTGCGAAGGAGCAGTTAGTTGATGGGTTGAAGTAGGTTATAGTTTTTGAGGTGGGTATACCCCACCTTTTTTTTTCCTAAAGTTTTGTAGTAATATGAATAAAATTTTTCTAGAAATTTTTAAGTACAGATAGTCAATATAAATAATGGCAGATTTTGGTTATAAAATTGATTTTGCAAGAGATACAGAAGACCCTGGAAGAGTATTTCGTGCTATGTTGGGACTCATAGAATTTTCCAAAGTAACAGATAATACTTTAATTAAATATCTTGATGTTGAAATTGAGTCTAATTTAGTATTAGAGAATATACAGCAAGGCTCATTTATTGTTTGGTTCAAAAACATTTTAAAGCCTGTTGATGCTAACCAAAAAATAAATGTTAAATCTATTTGTTCATATCTGGGAATAGGAAAGCTTGATATTATTAAATTCATTAATGATAGAAATACAATAAATAATCGTTCTGAAATATTAGAGTTACAAGAAATACTAAAAGAATCAGCACAAGAAACTGAAAGTAATCCTTTGGATATTTATACAGCACCAAGCGACGAAGAGTTATTATTAATTATAGATAAGTTGCACAAACCAAATTATGAACTTCAAGAAGCAGATAAACTATATTATCTAACTCGAAACTCAAATTTTCCTATTAACCGTAATTTTTCTCTTTCTGAAGAATCTAAGGAAAATTTAGTATTCAAAGATATTATTAAAGATGATCGTGAAATGATTTTAAAAGTCAAAAAACTTGATTTACTTGGCCAATCAAAATGGGAATTTAAACATGGAAAAAGTAGAATCGAAGCAAAAGTTGCTGACTTAAAATGGTTAGAATCTTTTAAAAATAGAGACATTGTTATTTTTCCTGGTGACGCAATAAAAGCCATCGTTGAAGTTATTGAGAAGTATGATTTTAGCGGAGAATTAGTCTCAAGTCAGTATACTATCAAGGAAGTTATTGGGATTATACCTCCACCCCCACCGCCAGGAACCCAATTATCTCTTTTCCCTGATGAATAATAAACAATATTTTTAGTTGTTTAATTAAAAAACTAAGATTTAATATCCCGCCAATTTTGAGCATATTCTCCCACAAATATTTTCAAGTGTTTAATATTAGTAGTAGCAACATATATTTCTCTCCCAGGAGATTCTTGACAGAGAATATTCCATTGAGCGGAAATAATCATATCTGCATCAATATTTTGATTATCAGTTGTCGGGATATGATTTTGTCGTGCCTCAGCCCAAAACTCAGCAGCTTTGTTCATAACTTCTGTTGTAAGTGGGAGAAAATCTACTACATCCTTAAGACTATCTAATCTTTGTAGACTTTTACTTTTAATCCGAATTAATTCTCGTCTAACCTCATAATCAGAAATTTGAGAAGTTACTACATATCTGCTTTTTGCTAATAGCTCATATAGCCATTCATTACATTGGGCAATTTCATTATATTTCGTTTGAGAAATATCTTTAACTGGACTAGCAAGTAAATCAAGCACTCCTGAATCTAAAATTACAATCATAACTATAAATTTTCTCCATTGTATTCTCTTTTAATTTCTTCCATTCTGGCTTTTGCCCAAGCCATAGCAGGTTTATTTTTCTCTAATTGCTCTTCGGGAGTACGCCCCAAATGTTTTAAATATGGCAATAAAATTCCCTTCTCTGAATTATATATTTCTGTTGCCTTATTTAACAAATATTGACTTTTATCCCATAACTTAGAAGTAGATTTTGATTTTCTCAATTCAATTGCTTTAGCTACAGCTTTTGGAATTATCAAAAAAGACTTTTGATACTTACTAAATAAATCTTCTTTTTTTTGTAGGGAAGGCAAAATTAATCTCAATCTAATTAACAAACCTTGCAATCCGTTACATTTAGAACTTGCCTCAGTAAAACTATAAGCTATTTTTCTAAAATATTGACGACTTTCTCCTGAAAATATATCCCAACAAGATTCAATACCAGCAGCTAATTTCTCTATCTTATCCACATACTTATTTATATCTTTAGGGATATCATTTTTAAATTCAATTTCTGTATTAATTGCCTCCAAATATTTTATCGTGCCTGCCATCATTTCCTGTAAAGTTACCTCTGTACTCTGACCTTTGAGAGCAGCAACTTCTCGAAAAAACTCCTGTACTTCATCAGTTAATGAATTAGGGGAAATACAATTTTCTAAAAACGATTTTACTTTCTCAATATTGTCTTCTGTCCGTTTAAGAGCTTCTGTTTCTTGCTGTGAAGTTAGTCCATTAAGCATTTTATTTTTCTCCTTCCAAGACACTAAACTATGATTATTCTATTTTATACCGTTGTTGCCAGAAATTACAATATTTTCAAAAATGTTTTGATATCTATTAAGAACATTATAGACGTTCGTTAATTGCAATTTGGAACGAGTAAATTACAGAATTAGCTGACCTCAGAGATGCTGAAGTTAAAGTATTAAATAGAGCAGTTTTATTTCTTGGTTTTGTAGCTATTATATCAGCAATAGATGTGATATTAGCATCAAGACTTGAATAAGTTGTCTTATTTGATTGAGACTATCAACCTATTGACATATATGAAAAGGTAGAGATATCGCCAAATCGATCCCAAAAATCATCCGTACATCCGTGCCATAATCAGTGTCTAGCTACTAGGGAGCGATCGCCAATAATATGTTAAAATATATATCAGTCTATTTGCACTATTCCAGAATCAAAAGGAGGTAAGAAAAAAATGAGTGTGGTTATTCCTGATGACGTGCTGAGAGCAGCTAGAATGTCTGAAGCACAATTAAAGTTAGAAATTGCCATTATGTTATTTCAACAAGATAAAATTAGTATTGGTAAAGCTCGTCGTTTAGCTGGAATTAATTTGTTAGAGTTTCAGCGGGAAATTGCTGAACGCGGTATTTGTATCCATTATGATGTTGAGGAGTTTGAGGAGGATATCAAAACTTTGCAGGAAATGGGTAGGTTATGATTGTTGTCAGTGATACTTCACCTATTACTAATTTGTCAGCAGTGGGAGCTTTGGAACTTCTGCATCAACTTTACGATCGCGTCATTATTCCTCAAGCAGTTTATGATGAAATGACTTCCTTGGGATATCAAGTACCCGGTACGGTTGAGGTGCAAACTTTAGATTGGATCGAAAATCGGACAGTTGAAAATCGCCAAGAAGTTGAAGAGTTGCAGGTTGATTTAGATATAGGAGAAGCAGAAGCGATTATTTTAGCTTTAGAACTGGATGCAGATTTGTTGCTGATTGATGAACGTAGAGGAAGAAGGGTAGCTTTGGAGTTGGGAGTCAGGAAAATAAGTGGGTTGTTAGCTGTATTGCAGGAAGCTAAGAGAAAAGGTTTAATTTTAGAAATTAAGCCAATTTTGGATCGGTTGATTTCTGAAAATAATTTTCGGATTAGTGTTAGCCTCTATAATAAGGTTTTACAATTTGCTGGCGAGTGAAGTTGTGTTGGTTTAATAGTGATCGTTCCTAAAATCTGCTTGGTTTGGGAAGGAGTGATCGCTCAGTTGAGTATAAATCTTCTTTTAGCAAAATTTCCTTTTTAGTCTGGAAGATCTGAATAATCATTAAAGTAATCTATTACTATATCTCCAAATTCTAATGTAGATATCATACCTACTATTGACTTGGCTTTCCATCCAACGCCAGGGATTAAATCAAGGATGCCATGAGCAACCTTATGGCCATTAAGATAATTAGGCATAACTGTCTCAATTATCTCCTTGGCTTCGGTTCTATCTAAGTAAACATCAAAGATAGATCCAACTTCGATAACCAGTGAGATAGCACCTTTATCCATTACTAGGTGTGCAAGTGGAAGCAAATCCACTACTCCAAATCCTAGAGCCCATTTCTTAACAGCCCAATTTGCTTCTCTTCTTGCTATTTGTTTACAGCACGCTGCCATATTTTAACTGCTACCCTTTTTATGAGTTTTTTTGCACTTTAATTTTATTTCGTCATTTTAGTTTTGCCCACTCTCAGCAAGTACATTTAGTACCCAATTTTTATCACTATTTTGAACTAATTTAGTACATTTAGTATATTTAGTTGAAAAAGTATATTTCACAGGATAGACTGGACTAAATATTTATTAGTATCTACCTATGAATAGTTTTGAAGATGTCTTAAATTGGGCAGATAATTTGATATTTAATCAAACAGGAAAAAATCTCTCAGAGGTTCAGAAAAAAATACTAGAAGGTACTTGGCAAGGAAAAAAATATTGGCAAATAGCTGAAGAACTCCATTGCAGTGAATCTGATGTCAAAAAAAAAGCTGCTAAATTATGGAAAAAATTCCGTAAAGACTTAGGAGAAGACCTGAATAAATCTAATTTTCGTTATAAGGTAGAGAAAAAATACCGTGTTTCTCAAGTTTCCTCTTCCGGTGACTGTTTATTACAAGAAATTGATATTAATATTTGTGGTCAATTCATACAAAATATTAAAGATACACAAGCGCGATCGCCATCTTCTCCTGACACTCCTCAAAATAAAAATAAATCCCCAATAATTAATCTCAAAGACGCACCGAAATTAACTTGCAATTTTCATCGCACATCAGAAGTATCTACCCTCAAACAATGGATATTAGAAAGCAACATTCACCTCATAACAATCTACGGATTAAGTAGAATCGGTAAAAGTACCCTTGCTCGTCAACTTATAGAACAAATTAAAACAGAATTTGACTATATTTTTTGGAAAAGTCTTAACCATATTCTCCAACTTTCAACTCTAGAAACCGAGCTTAAACAATTTTTTTCCCAATCCAAAACAACTCCATTATCCACAATTATTGATTATTTTAGTGATTATCGTTGCCTAGTCATTCTTGATGATGTAGAGAATATTTTTGAAAGCGGTGAATTAGCAGGTAACTACTTACCAGACTATAAAAACTACGGCAAATTTTTCAAGCAAATTGCCACTTCATCTCATCAAAGTTGTCTAATTCTCATCAGTTGGGAAAAATCTAGAGAAATAGCTACATTAGAAACAGAAAATCATCCAATAAAAACTTTACATCTGAAAGGATTAGAAAAAGCAGAAGCCACAAAAATCTTGGCAACAAAAGCAAAAGAATTAACAGATGAGGAAAAATGGTCAGAATTAATAACTGTTTATCAAGGTCATCCCACCTGGTTAAATATTATCGCTGCAACAATAAAGGAATTTTACAATGGTAGAGTTTCTCAGTTTTTAGCCGAGCAAAATGAAATTTATTTAGATAACTTAGAGCCAATTTTAGAATCTCACTTCGAGCGTTTATCTCCATCAGAAAAAAAAGTCGCTTACTGGTTAGCTACTCAAAATGAACCAGTAAATATTTGCCAAAGACCTGCCAATAGTGAATTATCCAAATCAGACTTTTTAGACTCCATGAAATCTTTATGCAGGCGCAGCTTAATTGAGAAAAAAGAATTAGAAAACCAATCTGTATTTGACCTTAATCCTGTATTTAAACAATATATTGTGACAAAACAGAAATAGTAATGAAGGAGTAAATTATAAACCTATTGACATATATGAAAAGGTAGAGATATCGCCAAACCGACCCCAAAAATCATCCGTACATCCGTGCCATAATCAGTGTCTAGCTCTAGGGAGCGATCGCTAATAATATGTTAAAATCAAAATCAGCTTATTGAACAATTTCAAAATAATAATTATACTTAAATATGACTTCAAACCTGACTATAGAAGAAATAAAAGCTTTGATATTTCAATTACCTATTCAACAACAAATAATTCTCATAGAAGACCTTGAGGAAAGACTAGAAACTCTCACCATGATGCAACTAGCAGAAACAGGTTTTTCAGAGTGGAATGAACCAGAAGAAGATATTTACAATGTCGAATTCTAAACCTCAAGAAATTTGGTTACTTCGCTTCCCTTTTAGCGATTTAACTTCTACAAAAGTTAGACCTGCACTAATTTTAGCAGTTCACAGAGAAGAAGCAATTATTTTAGGTATTTTCTCAAAAGTTACTAATAGTAATTTACAAACAACTTGGATATTAATGTCAGAAGAACATCCTGATTTTTTACAAACAGGTTTAAAAAAGACTTCATTAATTAGGGCAGATAAAATTGCTACAGTTAGCAATTCAGTTTTTCACAAAAAAATAGGAGAGTTACCATCAGAAATTATTTTCTTGGTACAAGAAGCAGTCAAAAAATCTCTGAATATTCCTTAAATAAAATTTTGTCTGTTAAAATTGATTATGTCTAAAACATCAATTAATTGCATTGTTGCTTCTGGTATGGTGATGTTCAATTGTCTGTCCATCTGCTAATAATGAATTATCCAAATCAGACTTTTTAGACGCTATCCAATCTTTATGCAGACGCAGCTTAGTTGAGAAAAAAGAATTAGAAAATCAATCTGTATTTCACCTTAATTCTGTCTTTAAACAATATATTATTACAAAGCATAAATAGTAATGAGTGGGTAATTACAAATCTATTGATAAATATGAAAACGTAGGAGCGATCGCCTACAGCACCCTACTAACTACTCTTAATTTTCTGGGTTTGATCGACTAGAAAAACTTAGGTAATCCTGCTTGTCTTAAAACTGCATTAGCTGTATGGCGCGATTTAATAGAATTATCTACTACGAATCGGTGTTCTGTCATTGGACTATACCAAATTTCATGGTCTCCCTTACCCTGTCGCTCGAAATAGCAACCTGCTTGTGTGAGAATTTTTTTTAATTTAGGAGTTAGTGATGAAGCCATTTTAGGAAGCTACTTTGATTTGTTCTTCTCGATGACTGGTTAGTTGAAATTCAATATACCCAACATAATTAGACGAAATTATATTGTTCAAAACCATTAATTCTGGAATCATTTCCCGAAGTTTTTGACTGAGTGCTTCAATGGTGTCTGCTTCTGTTGCTAATCCAGGAACATCAGCACTTGTTGCTACCCAGACTTCCGCTTCTGCATCCCAGAATGATTCTACTTTACAAGTGATTTGCTGCTCCATAAAATATACATATTATATAAATATTTATAACCATCTTTTAACAGATATTTGAAATGGTGTCAATTGAGAGCGATCGCTAATAATACGTCAAAATTCAAATAAGTCTATTTAACCAATTTAATTATTATTCTCCTCTAAATTCTTGAAAAATTTTATAACTTTGACAAATTGCTTCTAAACAAATATCTCCTTCCAAATAAAAAATGCTCCTAATGCCATAACTGATAGTTTAAGACGAAGAAATATTGATGTAACTAATACTTCTGAGGCGGACTTAATTTCTCTTTCAGATGAGGAAAAATTGAGATTTGCTACTAATGGGACTTACACAAAATAAAGCTATAAAATAGGCTCAAGTATAGATAGGCAGAGGATTTTACGTCAAAAAGGCATAAATCCTGAATAACCACGGGTTCTAGCCATTTTTAAGGCATCGACGTAATTCCCTTGTCTAGATTGACTTTGACGCATTGTTCCTACCAGAAAATGTCTAAGTACCACTAATCAAAATCGGGTTATTTTTACCCAGGATAGAGATTTTTTACGACTACATTATGCTGGTTTTTTACATAGTGGAATTGCTTATTGTATTAAGGGAAGTCGTTCAATTGGTGAAATTTTACGCGGGTTAATTCTAATTTGGGAAGTATTGGAACCTGAAGATACGATCGGAAAAGTTGAGTTTTTGTAATCTAAATATTATGGCTATTTTTGAGTTAGTATATTGGCAATTTGGGAATAGTGTCAATTGGGAGCGATCGCCAAACCGAGCCCAAAAATCATCCGTATATCCGTGCCATAATCAGTGTCTAGCTCTAACTCTTGATCGCCAACCTTCTTCACAAACTAAAACAGGACTTATATCATGTCCGGTTGAACAGTTATAAATAAATAACGACGGAGGAGTCAGGAGTCAGGAGTCAGTCCTCAGGAGGGAAGACTGAAGTTGGAAGAAGGAAGAAGAAGAACTGGAGTTGAA
>NZ_JAAHHG010000540.1 GCF_010692555.1 Okeania sp. SIO3B5
ACCCCCTCTCCGCGTCTCCGTGTCTCCCTCTCTCCGTGTCCTCAAGAACCCCCTCTCCGCGTCTCCCTCTCTCCGTGTCCTCAAGAACCCCCTCTCCGCGTCTCCGTGTCTCCCTCTCTCCGTGTCCTCAAGAACCCCCTCTCCGCGTCTCCGTGTCTCCCTCTCTCCGTGTCCTCAAGAACCCCCTCTCCGCGTCTCCGTGTCTCCCTCTCTCCGTGTCCTCAAGAACCCCTACTCCCCACCTCCTAGAGCAGAAAAATATGAATTGTCTCCATTTTTGCGATCGCCACTACCATTCTTAGGATAATTTTGAAAATTCACAGACTGCTGCGGTACACCAATAGCAATACTTTCTCGGTCAAATGCTTGTTTAATTCTGAGGCGGAATTCACGTCCTACAGCAAACTGTTGTATTGGTGCAGTCTTAATCCAAATTTGAATTAAAATCCCTGTGTGCGAAATATTATCAACTCCGAGAATTATTGCAGGTTCGAGAATTTTATCTTGCCATTCAGGTTCATTTCGCATTTGCTCTGACACCTCTTCCATTATATTTAGGGTTTGCTGATTAAATATCGCGCTTATTGACTGATATTGGTTTGAGCAATTTTAGATCTGGAAAAAGTGCGAGGTTTTAGGTGGTAATGGTTCAAAAATTCAGGATTTTGGTCAAGAGTTGGGCAGAACCATCTTGGGAAAATTCTTACTCCTACCTCCTCCAAATTCCCATTTATTCTGTCTCCTGTCTCCTGTCTCCTGTCTCCTACCTCCTACCTTCACCCATAAGACTTTTTCAGCAAGCCCTATTTAGTGCTTTCCTAGCATCTGCACTGTAGGCAATTTCAATGAGAAAATCTACCCTAGACCAGTCTTTTGTCAAGTTTTGCACCACTTCAAAACTACCATTAGGATTAGAGGTTTTTTCTGGTAATTGATTATTAGATGTAGGAGTTGAATTTGGAGGTGATGGGTTTGGTATTTTACGTTCTTTTGACTGTAGTGCTATCTTTAAAACTTGTTGAAGATTAATTTCTACAGTTTTTGCTCTTTGCTTGGCAGTAGAAATAGCATTTTGATTCTCTTCTGTATTAGTTGATAGTGCAGCGACAGTAATTAAAGGTTTGCCATTAAACCAGACTTTACTACACATTAAATTACCAGCACATTGATATGGTCGATTAAACCAATCAAAAATTGGTCCTTGATTCTCTGTTTGCTGTATATTTGTCAGGAATGGTATTTGCGCCCAAGCTATAGATGACCAAGTAATTGTTATGCCAAAAGTTAATAGAACAACCAGAATAAATTTGACTGTCGCATGAATTTTGCTATGATTTTTACTCGCGATCGCTCTCATATTATTCTGAAAATTTTTGATTAATTGATACTTGATTCTATTGTGCATAAATCAATTAAATTACAACAAAATTAAATGCAATAATATCTGACAAATTTAGATTAAGTTAGTGATCAAATAATTCTGTTCAATAGCCTCCCCTTTTAAGGGGATAAAAAAAGAGAATATTCCAGATTTAAAGTCTCTAGCTGAAGTAAGAGGTACTGATAACTGATAACTGTTAACTGATAACTGAAATGACACTATATTCTACATTTTTCAGGAAAATTTCAAAGAGATCGAATATAGATAAAAATGCTTATAGTCCAGTCTAATTAATTGCTTTTTTATCAATTTATATATACAGCATCAGCCATTAGGATTACAATTATATTGATTTATTTTTGCAGAGTACAGGAGTATTTCTATGCCAGAAGCAGTAGGTCTCATAGAAACTATTGGTTTTCCCAGTATATTAGCTGCTGCAGATGCTATGGTCAAAGCTGCGCGAGTTACCTTAGTTTACTACGGTATAGCTGAAAGAGGCCACTTTGTCGTGGTAGTTCGGGGACCAACTTCTGAAGTTTATCCTTCAGTCCAAGCTGGCATTGAAGCAGCAGAAAAAGTCTATGGTGGTATAGTGGATGGTCACTATATTGTTCCTAATCCCCCGGAGAATGTAGAATCTGTATTACCACTAAGTTATACAGAAATTAGTGAACAATTTAGATGAATCGCCGAGAAGCCTCACGCCATAATTTTTAAGAGGAGCGTGAGATGAATCGGCGGCAAATTGAATGAGCATCGAACCCATTCAATTTGCATGCCATCTCAGCAGAAGCTTTTGCCCTAGTTGAAAAACTTGTATTATTATCTTGCAATAACCCCGGAAATTTTCCACCATGCGCACTGCCTACCAATATAAATTAAGGCCAAATAAAGAACAGTTAGCCACAATAGAAATGTGGTTGGAATTGTTGCGTCGGCAGTACAACTATCGATTAGGCGAGCGGTTCTCATGGTGGTCAAAAAACCGTTGTCCAGTTAACGCCTGTCCCTTGGTGATGCCAATTCCTCAACTAAGAGATAATCCAGATTATTACTCTCAAAAAAAAGATTTGGTCAATACCAAAGACAAATTTCCTGACTACAAGCTAATTCACTCTCAGGTCCTGCAGGATTGCATAAAACGGGTAAAACTTGCCTTCGATAGATGGTTGAAAACAGACAAAAAAGGAACTAGATTAGGAAAACCAAGATTTAAAGGAAATGGACGTTATCGTAGTTTTACTTATCCTCAAATCAAACTTGACTGCATAGAAGGAAATCAAATTAATTTGCCCAAAATAGGAAAAGTAAAGTTAATTCAGCATCGTCCAATACCAGAAGGTTTTATAATTAAAACAGTAACAATTAGTCGTAAAGCAGATGGTTATTATGTAACTTTATCCCTAGAAGACAAATCAGTTCCAGCTTTGAGTTGTGAAGCTGAACCTACATTAAAAAACACTCTAGGAATTGATATGGGGTTGAAAGAATTCTTAGTAACAAGTGAAGGAGAATCAGTCCCCATACCTCAATACTATCGCTCTTCTCAGAAGCGATTAAAGACTCTACAGAAACGTTTGTCTCGTAAAAAGAAAGGTAGTAAAAGATGGCTAAAAGCTCTTTTAGCTGTAGCCAAACAACATAAGAAAGTAGCCGATAAACGTAAAGACTTTCATTTTAAAACAGCCAATGAATTGTTATCAAAAGCCGAAGTTATCGCCCATGAAAACTTAAACATTAAAGGGCTAGCAAAGACTCATTTGAGTAAATCAATTAATGATGCTGGATGGGGAAAATTTCTAACTATTTTGACTGTCAAAGCCGAAAATGCTGGACAGAAGACTATAGGAGTGAATCCCAAAAATACAAGCCAAGATTGCTCAAATTGTGGTGAAAAAGTCAAGAAAGAATTAAACATAAGAACTCATTCTTGTCCACATTGCGGTGTTGTAATAGACCGCGACTTGAATGCGGCGATAAATATCAAAAATAGGGCGGTAGGGCATTCCGTCCTTAAAGCTCGTGGAGCCCGACGGGATACCGGGGCTACGAAACGAGAAGCCCACACTATAGCGTCAGCGAGCGTGTGGGAGATGTCACATGAATATTGTCCTAAACTTATTGATAGCTCAAATTAATATTATTGATAATTTGGCTGAATATATAGTTTAGTTATGACAGACATCTAAAATTTTTACAATTAATTGCAAAGATTAATTCTTAACTTAAATTTAGGAGAAATATAATGGCACAACAAGCTGTTGGGGCACTGGAAACTAAAGGTTTTCCAGGTATTTTAGCTGCCTCAGATGCAATGGTAAAAGCGGGTCGAGTCACTTTAGTTGGTTATATTAGGGTTGGTAGTGCTCGGTTTACTGTTCAAATTAGAGGTGATGTTTCGGAAGTAAAAACTGCTATGGATGCAGGAATTGCTGCTGTTGAAAAAGCTTATGGTGCTACTTTGGAATCTTGGGTAATTATTCCTCGCCCTCACGATAATATTGTGGCAGTTTTACCAATAGATTTTAATGAAGGTGTTGAAGAATTCCGCCAGCGAGTAGAAGGAATAACTGTACCAAGATTGCCTAATAGGTAGTTCATTAATTGATAATGGATAATGGATAATGGATAATTACCTCTGGTTAAAACCGTTACGGAATTGAATATAAGGAAATATTATTTCTTCTCTTGGTAGATTAGGATATGGCGCAGGTTTCCTCGCCATCCCATCCTACGGAATGCTCCGCAAACGACCGCTTTTTTCCCCTTGAAAGGGGAGGCATAGTAAGTTGAATTATTTAATTATTAATTATTAATTATTAATTATTAATTATTCTGTTTGAAGCCGTCCATAAGACTATAGTATGACCAAGAGTTACAATTTTGGTTAGTATTAAAAAGCTTTTCCTGACGGAATGCTCCGCAAACAGCAGTTCAGCAATGAGCGGTCAACTTTTTAGAAGGGGATTTAAACCCCTCCTAAAAATTAAGCAACAAGCTATCAGTTGGGGATGTTTTACTGAATAATTAAGATTTAAAGCTTCTTCTTTCAAGGAGAAAAAAGAAAAAATTTTCCCCTACTGTGTCAATCCTCTTCTTTTCAAGGAGAGTTCATTAATTGATAATTGATAATGGATAATTGATAATTACTTCTGGTTAAAACCGTTACGGAATTGAATATAAGGAAATATTATTTCTTCTCTTGGTTGATTGGATATGGTTAGGAAACCCATCCATCCCTCAACCGCTTTTTTCCCCTTAAAAGGAGAGGCTTTATACCAGAATTATTTAATTATTAATTATTAATTATTCGGTAATTGTTAATAATTACCTGTATAAAAAAAGATTGGTGAATTTTTTTTTCTTGATTTATTCAAATAATTAAGAGGCTTTTAAGTTTGATTATTAAATAATTATAAAAATCAATAACCAGAACACACAAAACTGTCCGAATCAATTAGGAAGCTATATATTCTGTCAAAAAAAATCTTAAAATTAGTGAGATTTTAATAGTGAAAATTAAAAAAGTAATAAGTGAACATTTTCATTAAAGATGCTATTGTTAAAATAAGCAGAATTGAATCTCTTTCATTAATTGATAATGGATAATGGATAATTGATAATTACCTCTGGTTAAAACCGTTCTTGATTGAATATCAGGAGATATTATTTCTTCTCTTGGTCGATTGGATATGGTTAGGAAACCCATCCATCCCTCGACCGCTTTTTTTCCCCTTAAAAGGGGAGGCTTTAAACCAGAATTATTTAATTATTAATTATTAATAATTCGGTAAAAAAGTCTTGAATTTATCTATTGTTGACAATTAAACACAAATAGAATGAAATTTTGATTGAAAATAGCCACAACGCTCTAAGACTATGACAGCAAGATAGTCTTTATTTATTGTAGCTAATTTCCTGATTGAATTTTGTGTAAGTAGGGCGAGCATATAGCAACAAAACTAAAATACAGATAATAAAGTCTGAAACTCTTAGCACTGTTATGTACTCTCTCATGCTCATGCCAAAATATTTTCTACACAACCGTGTCGAGGACTGCTATATATTGAATCTTATCTGAAGCTATGGATACTTGGATTATACAATTACACCGCTCTACTAATGAAATTACTTTTTTGGCAATTAGTGCCTTGACAGCAATAATTTTTTGCTTTTGGTTTATCCCTATTGCTACAGATATTATGGTAAATTCTGCAGCAGGTCTAGCGGAAAAATATTTAGGTAAAAATCAACGCACAATAGTAATTAATTCTAGTACAAATAATCCTGAATTATTTTTGATGTTGCTATCATTGAGTCTCGGTAGGTTAGGAGGTATAGCAACTCCTCTAGGTTCAAATTTTGCCAATATTTATCTGATGTTTATTGTTGCACCAATAATTGTTATAGGTAAATGGGTATTTTTACGAAAAATATCTAATATTAAAAGTTTTATTGAAATTCTGAATAAAGAAAAAATGCTATTTTTCTGGCATTTGTCTATGTCATTATTAATGTTTACCTTTGCGACTACAGCTTATTGGTGTATTACTGGTGAATCAGAATTTTCACCTTTGCCAGAAGTCATAGATTCTCGAACTTTGCCTTGGGTAATTGTTGGTGGGATAACTTGTTTAGCAGGTATATTTGTGTTTTTTCTTTATGAAAAACAGTTTAAGCAAAAAAGACCTGAATTATTTGAAGATATTAATGCAGATGATTATGAAGCAAGTTGGTGGAAGTTTATTGTAGGCACCGCTTTATTGATATTATTATGTTATATTTTAAATACATTATTTATAGCTTGGACTGAAATTTATGATGATTTACTGACTAAATTATTTGGTGATTCAATTTTTGCAGGATTGCATTATTTTTTGGGAAGTTTAATATCATCCCTACCAGAAACAATTGTAGCTGTGAAAAATTATGAGCGTTTAACTTCACCAGATTTAAATACAGCAATGGCATCAGCTAGTCAGTCAAATATGACTAATTTGGGAATAGGTTTTGTAGGTAGTGTTTTAGCAAGTTTACTTTTGGCAATAGGTATTAATTATCGGTTGTAAAATTAAGCGATCAAAGGCAGCTATGCTGTTTGCGTAGCATTCCGATAGTTATTGTATAGTTGGGAGTAGGGGAGTAGCGGAGTGGGGGAGTGGGGGAGTGGGGGAGTGGGGGAGTGGGGGAGTGGGGGAGATTAAATATTAGGGAGTAGGGGAGCGGGGGAGTAGGGGAGTAAGGGGGTAGGGGAATATTTTTTTTTGCCCAACTATGCGCTCTTTAATGCGCTTA
>NZ_JAAHHG010000541.1 GCF_010692555.1 Okeania sp. SIO3B5
CGGCTTTGACAGTTAAAATAGTTAGAAATTGTCCCCAGCCAGCATCATTAATTGATTTACTCAAACGAGTCTTTGCTAGCCCTTTAATGTTTAAATTTGCCTCCGGCACGCCGCTCCGCGTCTACATAGGCGATAACTTCGGCTTTTGATAACAATTCATTAGCTTTTTTGAAATGAAAGTCTTTACGTTTATCGGCTACCTTTTTGTGTTGTTTCGCTACAGATAGAAGAGCTTTTAACCATCTTTTGCTACCTTTCTTTTTACGAGATAAACGTTTCTGTAGAGTCTTTAATCGCTGCTGAGATTTTCGGTAGTATTGAGGGATCGGGATTGATTCTCCTTCACTTGTTACTAAGAATTCCTTCAACCCCATATCAATTCCCAGAGTATTTTTTAATGTAGGTTCCACTTTAGTTGTTAAAGCTGGAACTAATTTGTCTTCTAGGGATAAAGTTACATAATAACCATCTGCTTTACGACTAATTGTTACTGTTTTAATTTGAAAACCATCAGGTAACGGTCGATGTTTAATCAACTTAATGTTGCCTATTTTTGGCAAATTAATTTGATTTCCTTCAATACAGTTTTGTTTGATTTGAGGATAAGTAAAACTACGATAACGTCCTTTTCCTTTAAACCTTGGTTTTCCTAATTTCTGCCCATTTTTGTCTGCTATCAACCATCTATCAAAGGCAAGTTTAACCCGTTTTATGCAATCTTGACATACCTGAGAGTGAATTAGTTTGTACTCAGGAAACTTGTCTTTGGTATTGACCAAATCTCGTTTTTGAGAGTAATAATTTGGATTATCTCTTAGTTGAGGAATTGGCATCACTAAAGGGCAAGCGTTAACTGGACAACGGTTTTTTGACCACCATGAAAACCTTTCACCCAACCGATAGTTGTACTGCCGACGCAACGATTCCAACCACAATTCTATTGTGGCTATTTGTTCTTTGTTGGGCCTTAATTTATATTGGTAGGCAGTGCGCATGGTGGAAATTTTCTGGGGTTATTGCAATATCATAATACAAGTTTTTCAACTAGGGCGAAGGTTTTTGCTGAGATATCATGCAAATTGAATCGGCATCGAACCCATTCAATTGGCCGCCGATTCATCTGGTCGCCAAATCACAGATTATGGCGTGAGGCTCAAGGGCGATCTAGCTAACTCCTGAGGACTGACTCCTAATTATTTAGTCCAACGATTTTGACTTTGCTCTAGATGTTCTATTGACATCCTCCCGACGCTGCACTTGCGTGACAGCGCGGGATTCCCTAGCATCACTGTTAGGGGCTTTCTGCTTCAATGCACCCGTATAAGCGAGATTTACTCTCTTCCGGTCTTACGGTCGCTCCACAGACTGACACTGCTCCTCCCGCAGCCTTCTTGGTGGGCGTTCCCTCTCTTGGTCAGCATTCCGCAAGCGAGCTGGCGTCGTCGCGGGGTCTGACCGCTTGCGCCTGACGCCGACGCGGGTTCCCATCCGCAAAATATTTATACTTGCGTTGATATCCCGGTCATGGTGACTACCACATTCAGGACAATCCCACTCTCTAATATTTAGAGGCAATTTTTCTACTACATGACCACAATTAGAACAGCGCTTGGAACTAGGGAAGTATCGGTCAATTTTGACTAACTTCCGTCCATACCAATCAGCCTTGTATTCTAATTGCCTCACTAATTCTCCCCAGTTAGCATCACTTATCGCTCTAGCTAATTTGTGGTCTCTTGGTGCGCGTTCCGCAAGCGAGCTGGCGTCGTCGCGGGGTCGCACCGCTTTTTGACCATGTTTCGTACTGCTAAATCCTCAACTACAATAGTTTGATTTTCTCTAATCAGTTGTAGGGGAGCCGTCGGATTGGCGACGTATGTTAGCTTGTGAGTGTAATCAAGTCTTGAGTCTTTAATCAAGCGCGTGTATCTTGGCTACTTTCAGCCTGGCTTTTTGATAATTATTAGACTTTTTGTCGGGTTTTCTATCTAGGGATTTCTGGGCTATCCTCAGTTTTTTATGTAACCTCTGAAGATTTTTTGGGTTGGCAACTTTTTTACCATCGCTGGTGGTTAGTAAGCTGGTAATGCCTAAATCAATGCCAACTTGTTTGGTAACAGGTTTGAGTTTTAAATCTCTGGTATCATTAACTCTTCATTGATACAGACCATCTACCACTAGGCTCAAGCTTGACAGTAATTGTGCTAGGTACACAACCTGCTGGTAGTGGCCTACTCCATCTAATAGGTAGTGGTTCTGAACATTTAGCTAAATAGACTTGGCCATCTTTCCACTTAAATGCCGACTTCGTGAATTCAGCACTACCACCGTTGCGCTTTTTCTTGAAGTTGGGATATTTCGCCTGTCCACTAAAAAAATTGGTGTTTGCGCAGCATTCCGCAGGAAAAGCAGTTTGTAAATGTCTCAAGCTTTGCTGCAATGGTACACTACTTACTTCAGTCAGAAAATCCAAGTCTTCCTGCTTTTTCCAGGAAGTTAGCATGGCTGAAGTTTGCTTGTAACTTACTCGCTCTTTGTTCTCATACCAGGCAGTAGTTTTAGCTGCTAAAGCTTTGTTGTAGATGAGGCGTACACATCCCAAGGTTCTCCGCAACAGACTTTCCTGCTCTGGAGTTGGGTAAAATCTAAATTTGTACGCTTTTTCCACCATCTACTGACTAATTTTCAACCCACAACATTCTCACAGATTATTTGTAAACCCGCAATATTGATTGGTTTTCCCATACGGTGATCCCCTACGGGAGAGCGCGGGTCTTCAACCAACGTTTTGATAAATAAACCATAGTCTTCCACTGTGACGTTCTCCTACATCAAATCAAAGATTATGATGTAGGCTTCCCAACCTCGCGGACGCGGGCTTTCTGTTTCACAGGGAGTGCAACCACTTAACCCTCACCAGACAGAGATGATGAGACCCACCACCTTTTTGTACTGAACAATTCTGTACTCCGATACACACCCTCAAGAGTTTTACCTTTTCACGGGCCGACCGCGAACTTCATGAATTGAACCCCATACTCGCTATTTGTTTTCTATGTGCTGTTATCAAGTGCGTATTACCGCTACTCCTGATATAATCACCAATAACACAAAAAAGCACACAATGCAAGCTCTAAGTGGACGCTACGCGGTTTATTTGTTGGTCGGCAATTCCCCTCCCGTTAACATTTGTATAACGGGAGACCCCTTGCCGACATCAAAGTTGGAAAAAGTAAGGCAGAAGGCAGGAGGCAGCTATGCTGTTTGCGCAGCATTCCGTAGGAAAGGCAGAAGGAAAGAAAAGATTAAAAGGGAGAAAGTTTTTTGATTGCGCTTTCCATTCAATGCATGCATAAAATGCTGGAATATCCCCTGATAATTCCTACTTTCTTCCTACTGACTCCCAACTCCTGACTCCTGAGGGCTGACTCGTAATTATTTAGTCCAACGATTTTGACTTTGTTCTAAATGTTTTAATAATTCTTGTTTACTCAAAGAAGGTTTTTTGCAAATCAAACCTTGACAAACTAATCCTACAGAATTTTTGGGTAAATCTGTTTCAACCTTATAAATAGTAGTAGGAAAATACTGAGTAATTAAACTAGAAATTTCTGCTTCAGATGTTCTAACTAAAGTTTGGTTTCTATACCAGTCAAGAGCAATAAATAAACTCGGGCAAGCTTGAGGAGATTGTTTCATTATGCTGCTAAAAGCTGTTAAAGCTGACTCAGCTCGGTCGAGATAATATAATTCTTCAGTTAGCAAAGATAGACGTACTAAATTGGCAACTGCTATGCCATTTGCTGCGGGAGTTGCATTATCAATATAGTTCCGTTCTCGTAATATTAATTCTCCACTAACATCGCTCGGTGAATTGTAATAACCTGATGCTTCTAAACTCCATAAAAAATTATCAAATTCATCTTGTAATTTTACTGCTGTTTCTAGCCAATAATTAGTATTTGATGAAGTAATAGAAGCCTGTTGTAAGTCTAGCAAAGCTTTAATAAACAAAGCATAGTCTTCTGACTGTGCCATTACTGCCACTTTACCTTCATAATTTAATCTATGAAAACGTTCGTCAACCCACTGATTTTTGATGATGAAATTAGCAGCATTAATGGCTAGTTCTAGATATTCTGAATTGTTAAATGCTGTGGCTGCCCGTGCCAACCCAGAAATCATTAGACTATTCCAAGCAACAATCATTTTAGTGTCTGTTACTGCTGGAATTCTACCAGGCCAATTATTATTTTTTGCTTCTTGATTATTGGTTGCTGGTGGGAAAGTTTTGACAAAAAAAGGTTTGGCTCCATACCGTAATTCAAATAGTTTAGATAAGGAATTTTCTAGAGCTTCACTTAACTCTCCTGCTTGCTTTCTTTGCAAGACAATTTTTCCCTCGAAATTGCCACTAGATGCTATGAAAAATTGTTCTGATAGTTCAGATAATTCTTCAGAGGTTAATAATTTTTCTAATTCTTGATAATTCCAAATATAGAATGCACCTTCTTCTGGTTCAGCTTCATCTGGAGTGGTAAAACTATCAGCATCTTGAGCAGCATAAAAAAATCCTTCTGGTGCAGTCATTTCTCGTTTTAGCCAATTTATTGTGCCGATAATTCCTCGTTTAAAAGCTGGTTCTTGATGTCCTGCACTCCATAAATTAGCCAAATATTCAACAATTTGACCGTTATCGTAGAGCATTTTTTCAAAGTGGGGAACTGTCCAAGTTGCGTCTACTGTATAACGATGAAAACCTCCGGCAATATGGTCGTAAATTCCTCCTAATGACAGATGTAATCCTCGTTGTAAACAAATTTGATTACCATCATATTGAGATTCAAAATTAAACCTTGTTCCTTGTAATGCTGCTTGTCCATAAGGTATCATGGGAAAGCTTTGTTGAGAGTAGCGATCGCTGATAATTGCGGTACTAACTTCTAAACCTTTTTGCAGTATTTCTTGGCTTAAATCTTCTGCTTCTGGTAATAAAACTGATTTTCTTAACGCCTCTAACACTTCGGATTTTAAATCGTTAAGTTTATTTTTTTCAATGTCATAAAATTCTCTAATTTTTCGTAAAACTTCTAAAAATCCTGGTCGTCCATAACGAGGTTCAACAGGGAAATAAGTTCCACCAACAAAAGGTGTTAAATCATCAGGAGTTAAGAATATATTTAACGGCCAACCACCCTGTCCTGTTAACATTTGTAATGCCTGCATATAGATACTATCTACATCAGGTCGTTCTTCTCGATCTACTTTGATTGGTAAAAATTTTTCATTCAAATATTGGGCGATTTTATCATCAGAAAATGCTTCTCCTTCCATAACGGTACACCAGTGACAACTTGAATAACCAATTGATAGAAAAATTGGTTTATCTTCCCGCCGTGCAGTTTCTAAAGCTTCTTCACTCCACGGCCACCAATCAACAGGATTTTCTGCGTGTTTGCGGAGATAAAGGCTTTGAGATTTAGCTAAACGATTGGTCATTTTTTCTGACTCCCTAATTATTGTTAATATTGTCAACTATTCTGGTACTTTGAAAAGTAGATGATTAACATTTCCGCAGATTATAACGTATTTATGATTTTTGGGGCTTGATTTGTAAGAATTCAGCTATTAGCAGTCAGCACTTCAGCAATTATTAATAAATAATTACTTCTCAGGTTTTGCAAGGGGAATCATGGTATTCAATAATTAATAATTAATAATTAATAATTAATAATTAATAATTAATAATTACCTCTTCTTTTCAAGGAGAGGATTGACGTACTAAGGAAGAGGATTAGTATAACCAAATAAATTGTTGAAATTTTTGTTCTTAAAATAAGAGGAGTCAAAATTTATATTTCTATTTACTCTCAAAAATCATCAAGATTTCATTAATGGATAATGGATAATGGATAATTGATAATTACCTCTGGTTAAAACCGTTACGGAATTGAATATAAGGAGATATTATTTCTTCTCTTGGTCGATTGGATATGGTTAGGAAACCCATCCATCCCTCGACCGCTTTTTCCCCTTAAAAGGGGAGGCTTTAAACCTTAATTATTTAATTATTAATTATTAATAATTAATAATTAATAATTCGGTAATGCCAATTACCAAAAGCAATGCGACGTAAGCATTCAGCCGTCAGTTATCAGCTAGCCTCCTATGGTCGGAACTTTCCTACGGAATACTACGCAAACGTTAACAGCTATGAGTTATTAGCTCATTATCGGCTCAAAAGAGAAATTAGTCTCCAAGGAGAATTAAAACTTATAAAAAAAATGTCTTCAGCTAACCTTAGTAATTTCTTAAATATGTTCAAAAGCTGAATGATGAATGCTGATAAATGAATGCTTACTGTGTAACACCAATTCCAAAAAATAATGCTATACTTTCAACGGGACTTCAGTTATTAAGTAATAATAATAGACATCTCCAAAAATCAAAAATACAATCAATTATTATCCATAAATTATCAATTATTCCTCTCCCCTCCTGGGAGGGGCTAGGGGTGTGTTGGGAGGGGGAGGGGCGAGGGGTGGGTTCCCTGTTCCCTGTTCCCTGTTCCCTCTTTTCTGGAGATGTCTAATGATTCAGTAATGTTCGTAAGGATTATAGGCATTAATCCAAAATATCGCTGTTTAGAATTGA
>NZ_JAAHHG010000542.1 GCF_010692555.1 Okeania sp. SIO3B5
AGCTATCAGCTATTGCTTTTAGTGAGTGATAAAAGCAATATTTAATTAAGCTAGAAAAATCTGGCTAAAAGTCAGCTCCAAAGTCTACATTCATTTAAACCTCGTCCTTAAGCGCAAGGTCTTATTGCTGTTAACGCAGTTCCTCCGGAGGAGGCTAGCTGATAACGCAGTTCCTCCGGTAGGAGGCTGGCTAATAGCTGAATGCTTACCTTAATAATTAGCAATTTATGAAAGATGTAAATCTCAGCTATTAGTTATTAATAAGATATCTGGTTAAAATCCAAAATAAAATAAATTATTATTCATAAATTATAAATTATTTTCCCCTATTCCCTACTCCCTAATCCCTACTCCCTCTTTTCATATGACATAAAATCAAGAAGCCATTTCAACAATTAATAATTAATAATTAACAATTACCTCTTCTTTTCAAGGAGAGGATTGACGCTTAAGGAAAATTTTTTCTTCTCTTGCTCGATTGGATATGGCGAAGAGACCTAGCCATCCCTCGACCACTTTTTTCTCCTTTAAAGGAGAGGTTTTAAATCTTAATTATTCGGTAATAAATAAATTATTCAAAATTTAAGATTATATTCATAGGACTCAACAATGTAGATGTGATATATAAAATTAAATATTCGATAATCCTATATTTAGGAGTTTATAATGATGACTAACGACGAATTTCACATATTGACACAGCAACGTAATGCTAAACTTGCTGCAGTTCTGATCGAGATAATTGATAGTGAATGGAATCGAGTTAGTAGGCAACTAGATGCTCTTGATACTGATTCTAATGATGTTACTAAAGCAGCAATTTTAGTGGGACAATTTCAAATATTAGATAAATTGAGGTTAGCATTATCTGAAGGCAGTCTAAGTTCTGATTATGAAATAGAAGCTATATGGCGTTCAAAATTAATTCAGCGTGTGATAGAAGGTTTTAATTTAGACTTAGATACTCATACTCCACCTCGTCAATACAAGAGTATAGCACAACAACTTGCAGAAGCTTGTGGACTAGAAGTAATTAGAGATTAATTCTACAAATATAGATGTTATAATTTGATTAAGATTAACTAATTATTTGAATCAAGTAGCCCGGTGAGTTGTAGAGGTAACAACTTCCGGGCTAAGTTATAATTTGGCTTAACTAGCTATCAGCTATTAGCTATCAGTTATCAGCCTAAAAATTTGTGCATATAATGTAAGCATTCAGCTATTAGCAGTCAGCTATCAGCAAACCCTAATTATTCATTACTTCTTAGGTTTAGGAAGAGAAATTTAACAGTAACTTTTATTCTGTCTCAATTTCTCAATTATGTTTACCTTCCCCAAAATTAATAGCTGATAGCTGAATGCTTACCATATAATTAGGTATCTGTTTGTGGAATATTCCGTCAGGAAACGCTTTTTAATCGAATTTATTTATAAGAGTAAAGACAATTATGGAAACTAATACTAAAAAATTTAATTCAGACATTATTCGGCAGTGGGCTAATTTAATAGGAATTATTGCTGCTTTTTTTCTGAATGTTTATGTTAATCTTGCTCCTCCTGGTGGTCAAACTATTGGTGAAATTTCTAATACTGTATTTCAGGATGTTTTGATTATTCCGGCTAGTTATGCTTTTGCAATTTGGGGATTAATTTATTTAGGTTTAATTAGTTTTGGAGTTTATCAAGTATTACCAGGGCAAAGAGAAAATCAAATTTTACGGAGATGTGGATATTTTTTGGTAGGTGCGAGTCTGGCACAAATTGTTTGGGTATTTTTATTTCAATATCAATTCTTTACTCTTTCAGTTTTGGCAATGTTAGGAATTTTAGGCTGTTTAATTTGCCTATATCTAAATTTAGGAATTAGTTATGAAAGAGTGTCAAAAAAAAATAAGTGGTTAGTTCATCATCCGATAAGTATATATTTTGCTTGGATTAGTGTGGCAACAATTGTAAATATAGCAAGTGCCCTACATTACTTAGGCTGGAATAGTACAGGGCAATTTGCTATATTTTGGACAATAATTATGTTAATAATTGGGGCAATTATTGCAGCAATTATTAATATACAAAAACAAGATATTGCTTATCCTCTGGTATTTGTTTGGGCACTTATAGCCATTGTAATTCGTCATTTAGATATGCCAGTCATTGCAGTTACTGCTGGAATTTTAGCTTTAGGGTTAGTGGTTTTAGTTTGTGTAAAACTTGTCTCAATTAGATTAAAATAGAATTAGGTAGCGTTTCCGTTCCGGAAAGGGGATGAGTAACCCCTCCTAAAATTAAACGACTTGCTCGCGCGTCGGGGATATTTTACCGAATAATTAAGGTTTAAAGTCCCTCCTTTATTTAAAGGAGAAACAATGAATTAATTTCCCCTACCGCGTCAATCCTATCCGTTTTAAAGCCAAGATAATTATTAATTATTAATTATTAATTATTAATTATTAATTATTAAGGGACTGCTCCGCAAACAGATACTATTATCTATGCACTACCTTTTTAAGCTGATAGCTGACAGTTAATAGCTGATAGCTAGTTAAATTAAGTAAAACTTGAAAAAATAATATGGCAAGAGGAGATCAAATATATACTCTTAGAGAGTTTCTAAATATAGATGGTGTTTACGAACATCATGGCATTGACTGTGGTGATGGAACAGTTATTCATTATCGTAAGGGTACAGAAACTATTGAAAGAACTTCTAAAGAATATTTTACTGATAGAAGAAAAATTTATGTGAAACGTTATCCAGTTCGTTATATTGCTGATACAGTCATTCAAAGAGCAGAAAGTAGATTAGGAGAAAAAAAATATAATATTATTAAAAATAATTGTGAACATTTTGCGACTTGGTGCATAACTGGAGTTAGTCACAGTCAACAGGTAAAAAACTTTATTCCTCTGCTTTATCACATTAATGTTGAGCAAATCTCAGAACCAATTAAGGAAGCAATTTTAGGAGTAAAAACTGAGGTAGATACTGCTGAATTGGTCAACAAAGCTTTAGCGGATATAAAAATAGCTTGGGAAAATATTCAACCAGAATATAAACAAGTTAGACAGGAAATAAATACCTGGCAAAAAGTAGCAGCGGCGGCGGTAAAACAAGACCGGGAAGATTTAGCTCGTGCAGCCTTAATACGTAAGAAAAAACATCAACAACGTGCTGATGAATTAGGAGCTAGTTTGCAGAAATTGGCAACCATGACAGAAACACTTTTAAGAAGTCAAAATTTAATTGAAAATAAATAATTGAAGATCGATCGGGTTTCTCTTCTTCCTTATTTACTTTTTGAATAATATTGTAAGCATTCAGCCGTCAGCTATTAGCTAGCCTCCTAGGTCGGAACTGCGTTAACAGCTATTAATTTTGGGTCTGCATAAAAGCAACCTTTTAAATTTAAAAAGAATAAAAAGTTGCTGCCATGGGTCCGGGGAAAAAACCTTAGAAGTAATTATTCATTACTAATTGCTGTTTGTGTAGCATCCCGTAGAGAAGCGCTGACTGCTGATAGCTAAATGCTTACATAATATCTCAGCTCATGTAAAAAAGTCATGGGAAGTTCATCTACAATTATTAATGTCTGAAAAACAGCGCCGTATATTCCGCAAAGAATCTTTAGAACGGCTTTCTTCCCCAGAACGACTAGACCAATTAATGCAAGTAGTTACTCTTAAAGATTGGCTACCTTTAGCAGCATTAGGTAGTCTAGTAGTTCTGGGTTTATTATGGAGTATTTTCGGCAAAATACCTATTACTATTAGTGGAAAAGGAGTATTAATTCGCCCCCGACAAGTAATAGAATTTCAGTCAGCGACCGCTGGTAGATTACAATCTTTAAATATACAAGATGGGCAGTGCATAAAAAAAAATTATGTACTGGCAACTATTGATCCATCTCAGCTCAAAAAACAATTAGAATTACAACAGAATAAACTAACTCAATTAGAATCTCAAAATCAAAATACCCAACAACTACAAAATCAACGAACTCAACTCGAAATAGAAGCTTTGGAAGGGAAAAAAAACAGTTTAGAACAACGCTTGAAAGATACTCAAGCAATAGCGCCAATACTGCAAAACGATACATTAAATGCCATCCGAGAACAACGTCAGAGTTTAGAAAAACGTTTGTCAGACCTAGAAATAGTAACTCCCGCATTAAAAGAGAAAAAATTAGAAGCGATCGCCAAACAACGAATTAGCTTACAACAGCGTTTACAAGATGCTAAAGCACTAACTCCCGATTTAAAAGAAAAACAACTAGCAGCACTCAGCGAACAAAAAGTTACCCTGGAACAAAGGTTAGAAAATGCCAAAGCTTTAACCCCTATTTTGCTTAATCAAAATGAAGTGGCATTACAACAGAAACGAGAAAGTCTACTGCAACGTTTACAAGATGCACGAGAGTTAGTTCCTACTTTTGAAGAGAGACTAAAAAGACGTCAAGACTTATATGAACAGGGGGCAATTTCTGAAGATACTCTACTGCAAAGCAAACAAGAATATCAACAAAATCTGCAAAATATTACAGAAATAGAAGCAGATTTAAAACAACTAGAAGTAGAGCGAACAGAAGCTATAGAAAAATATACACAAAACTTGAATAATATCAAAGAAATTGAGACTGAATTAACAGAATTAAAAGTGCAGGAAACAGAAGTTAATCAAAAATATTTAGACAATCTCAATACTATTAGAGAAATTGAAACTCAAATCCAAGGATTAGATTTACAAATCACCGAAACAGACGAACAATTTTTAGAGAATATCAACAGGATTAATGAAATTAAAGCTGAATTACAAGAACTAAAACTACAAGAAACAGAAACAAAGCAAAAATTTTTAGAAAATCAGAATACAATAACTCAAATAAAAGCAGACTTACAAGATTTAGATACTCAGAGAAAACGTTTAGAACAAGAAAATTTAGAAGCAGTTAATACACGCAAAAATCAAATTGAAGAAGTTAAACGGGAAATTGCTCAATTAGAAAAACAAATTGCTGATAATAGTAAAATTCTTAGTCCTGTAGATGGATGTATTTTGGAAATTCAAACTACTCTCGGACAATTTGTCAATCCAGGTACTACTCTGGGTAAAATTAATATCAAAGGAAAATCAGGAGAACTACAAGCAGTCAGTTATTTTGCTGTTTCAGATGGCAAACGCATCAAACCAGAGATGGAAATTTTAATCACTCCCGATACTGTAAAACGGGAAAGATTTGGTGGAATTATCGGCAAAATTATTTCTATATCTGATTTTCCTGTAACAAAAGAAGGTGCAAATTTTGTAATAGGAAATCCCGAAATAGTAGAAAATATTATCGGCGAAAGTGGGGGGAAAATTGAAGCGATCGCTCAACTAAAATTGGACTCCAATACCTTTAGTGGTTATCAATGGTCTTCTTCAAAAGGACCCCAACAAAAATTAACCGCTGGTACAACCACAACAACGCGAGTACGAGTAGAAGAAAGAGCGCCTATTACTTTTGTTTTACCAATTTTAAGGGAGTGGAGTGGGATTTGATTGTTAAGGAAGACTTCAACAATTAATAATTAATAATTAATAATTAATAATTAATAATTAATAATTAGGGCTTGCTGATTAATTCTAAAAGTATTGATTGACTGATATTGGCTTTAGCATTTTAGAGTTGAAAAAAGTACCAGCTTTTTGGTGGAAAAAGCTCAAAAAGCTAGTATTTTGGTATGATTATGGCAGAAAAATTGAGAGACAATTCTTAACTCCTACCTCCTCGCTCATTCCCATTTCTCCTGTCTCCTGTCTCCTACCCCAACAAAAAGACTTTCCATACGCAAACCCTAATTAGGGCTTGCTGATTAAATATCAAAGCATTGACTGATATTGGTTGTAGCATTTTTTAGTCTAAAAAAGTGTCAGCTTTTCGGTGGGAAAAGCTCAAAAAGCTAGTATTTTGGGATGATTATGGCAGAAAAATCAAGGGACAATTTTTCCGACTATCTCCTCTATAATTCCCATTTATCCTGAGTTCTGACTCCTACCCCTACCACTCATACTTTCCATACGCAAACCCTAATTACCTCTCCTTGAAAAGAAGAGGATTGACTCAAAGAAAAATTTTTTTCTTTTTTCCCCTTAAAAGAGGAGGCTTTAAACCACAATTTCTTGGTAAGAATTGTAAGAATGATTTTTCTGCCCAACTCTTGCCCAAAATCCTAACTTTTTGGTAGCTCAAGCTGAAAAAATTGCACTTTTTTTCAGTATAAAAAGGCTGAAGCTTTTATCTGTAAATGCTTTGAGAATTAATCAGCAAGCCCTACTTATACCAATTCACTTAAAAAATGTCACAAATAGTTGTTAATTAATTGATAATGGATAATTGATAATTACCTCTGGTTAAAACCGAGAGGATTGAATATAAAGAAATATTATTTCTTTTCTTAGTTGATTAGATATGGTGCAGGTTTCGGAGCCATCCCTCGACCGCTTTTTTCCCCTTAAAAGAGGGTAAGCATTCAGCTATTAGCTCTCAATTCGAGCGCAAAAAAAAGGGGGTTTAAATGAATATAGACTTTGGAGCTGACTTTTGTAGTCAGATTTTTCTAGCTCAATTAATAAAACTTTTATC
>NZ_JAAHHG010000543.1 GCF_010692555.1 Okeania sp. SIO3B5
TATAGATTAATTTTCAACTTTCGCTAACTATTCTAAAATTTGCTTGCTGTAAATACAGCATATTCGGCAATTAATCTGATACAACTGATACGTTCATTAATGGATAATTGATAATTGATAATTGATAATTACCTATGGTTAAAACCGAGAGGATTGAATATAAGGAATATTGTCTTCTTTTTTCCCCTTAAAAGGGGAGGCTTTAAACCAGAATTATTTAATTATTAATTATTCGGTAAATATTTTTTGTCCTATTCACTCTTTCCTACTCCCTAAAATCATCAATATAAGTACTTCTATAGAGTAGTAAATTGCTATAAGTAGGAGGGTTTAATTATCCATAAAATCGTGATGGAAATTCAAAACTTGAAAAATTTATGGAAAACTTCTTGCTGGCTTAATTTTCAGATTCTTCGTTTCAACATTTATTGATGCCTATCTAGCTTATCAAGAAATTAAAATTCGTAATATGACAAATAAACTACCTGAATTTAAAAATCCTGAACTCCTCAAACAAGCTCTAACTCACCGCTCTTTTTTAAACGAAAATTCTGGAGAAGAAGATAATGAAAGTCTCGAATTTTTGGGCGATGCTGTGTTGGGTTTCCTAGTAGGAGAACTACTCTATAGACGTTATAAAGAAGAATATGATTTAAAACCTAAAGAACTTACGCGTCTCCGTTCACTTTTAGTAGATGAAAAACAATTGGCAAAATTTGCAGTTCAACTAGAAATAGGTGAATTAATGCGTCTTGGTAAGGGAGCAGAAAAAGACGGGGGTCGTCAAAACCCGGCTTTACTTAGTGACACTTTTGAAGCAATAATTGGAGCCTTTTTTCTAGATTCAAATTTGACGAAAGTTCGGCCTTTTGTAAACAAAATTTTTCAACCTGTTGCAGATGAAATAATTTTTCCAGACAATGATTTAGTAGATACTAAAGCTAAATTTCAACAGTGGGCATTAGAAGAAATTAAAAAAATTCCTAGATATGAATCTAATAAATGTGGTGGTTCAGATGATAAACCTATTTTTTTGTCTCAAGTATTTGTGGATAATATAAAGTATGCTCAAGGTGAAGGTAGTAGTAAAAAAGAAGCAAAAAAACAAGCTGCGAAAAATGCACTATCTAAATTGAAACAAGAAGGATTAATATAGAAAAATATCAATAAATATAATCTTGAAAAATGACAAATAAACTACCCGAATTTAAAAATCCTGAACTTCTAAAACAAGCTCTCACCCACCGCTCTTTTTTAAACGAAAATTCTGGAGAAGAAGATAACGAAAGTCTAGAATTTCTGGGCGATGCTGTGCTAGGTTTCCTAGTAGGAGAACTACTCTATAGACGTTATAAAGAAGAATATGATTTAAAACCTAAAGAACTTACTCGTCTCCGTTCACTTTTAGTAGATGAAAAACAATTGGCAAAATTTGCAGTTCAACTCGAAATAGGTGAATTAATGCGTCTTGGTAAGGGAGCAGAAAAAGATGGAGGCCGTCAAAACCCGGCCTTACTTAGTGACACTTTTGAAGCAATAATTGGAGCCTTTTTTCTAGACTCAAATTTGACGAAAGTTCGCCCTTTTGTGAAAAAAATTTTTCAACCAGTTGCAGATGAAATAATTTTTCCAGATTCAGAAAGTGATGCACAAACAGATGATTTAGTAGATACTAAAGGTAAATTTCAACAGTGGGCATTGGCAAAATTTGGAGAAAATCCTAAATATGAATCTAATAATGGAGAAGGTCCCGATCATGCCAAAATATTCACTGCTGAAGTTAGAGTTAAAGGGAAATTATATGGTGTTGGAAAAGGTCATCGTAAACAAGAAGCTGAAAAACGGGCGGCAGAAAAAGCTCTGATAAAAGAAGGATTAATTTGAATAAGAATTTGGGGGTTATTTCAGTTATCATTCATCAGTTAGCCTCCTCCGGAGGAACTGCGTTAACAGTTATCAGTACCTCTGCAATAAGGAGGTTTGAAATAAGGAATATTCTCTTTTTTTGGCGTTGCTGAAATGTAATATTGTAAGTGGCTGAAGATCAAATTGAAAGTAAGCATTCAGCCGTCAGCCATCAGCTATCAGCTATTGCTTTTAGTTGATGATAAAAGCTTTGTTAATTCTCTTTCTAAAAAAGTTGGCTCCCTTGCCTTTAAAGTTTACATTAATTTAAACACTTTTCTCTAGGAGAGAGTCTTGTTGCTAACTACTAACTGCTAACTGCTAATAGCTGAATGCTTACAATTGAAAAACTTATGTTTTGCGTTGATACTTAATCTAAAAATCATTACCACTCAGCAACGCCATTATATGCACAAATTTTTCGACTGATAGCTGATAGCTAATAGCTGATAGCTAGTTAAATTAAGTAACAGCTTGACGTCCTTCAGTTTGCCCAAACCGAATGTAATGTTCTAACCCATTGATAAACAAACCATTTGTCACAGCATCAGCAATTTCTGGGTAAGTAGTCAAATAAAATTCTTCATCAAAAGCAAACTGAGGCGATCGCCCTTCAAAATAGCCAAATTCTAACCAATGTTCAAACCCATTACTAAATAAACCATTTGCCACAGCATCTGCTACACCGGAATTTTCTACTAAGTAAAGATTTTCGTTGAAACTGCTAGGAATATTAGGAGAGGGAATATTTGGAGGTTGACTATTAGAGCTTAGTTTGGCAACAAAAATATCGCTTGCTGTACTACTACCACCTGGAAGAAATTCAGGAAAAACAGTTGAGTTGCTGGAACCGACAATATAAGCGCTACCAACTTCATCTACTGCAATGTCATTGCCAAATATACCCAAATTATTGTTGTTCTCAAAGGAAATGGAATATTCTACAGTTCCACCATCGTTAGATATTTTACTGACAAAAGCATCGGCAAAGTTATCGTTACCAATAATATAAGTATTGCCGACTCCATCAATATCAATACCCTCAATAGACTCGAAATTTGCTGCTCCTAAATAAGTCGCATATCCAACAGAGCGATCGCTATTTACTTTCATCAAAATTCCATCACTTTCACCCCCACCAAAATTATCTTGCAAAGCATTAACAGTGGGAAATTCTCCAACTGGGGGTACTACTGCATCACCTCCAATAATTTGACTACCGGAAGCTCCTCCTACATAAATATTGCCCACTTCATCTACGGCAATGCTATTACCAGTATCTCCATCTACCGCACCATAATAAGTGGAAAAAATTAGGTCGCTACCGTCACTATTAAGTTGGGTAATGAATATATCTCGGTCTCCACCTAAAGAATTTTGTATTGCATTTACTGTCGGAAAGTCAACGGAGCGAGTATCACCAATTATATAAGCATTGCCACTACTATCTATAGTAATATCGTTACTTACCTCCGTATCATTTCCACCAAATAAAGTTGAGTAGATTAACTCACTTCCATCAGTAGATATTTTACTGACAAAAGCATCACGATTAAATTCATTAATTAAAGAATTTTGTAGTGCATTTTCTGTAGTAGGAAAGTCGCCAATACCTGTAAGAGGGACGATAGGAAAACGGAGTAAAGCACCTGTATCTCCTGTTATATAAACATTGCCATTATCATCTACAGCAATACCACTACTAAAATCGTTATCTTGCCCACCTAAATAAGTAGAATACTCGATATTAGTACCATCATCAGATAGTTTAACAACAAAAGCATCCCCTGAAAATTCACCGCCACCATAAGTATTTTGCAAAGCATTTACTGTCGGAAAGTCAACAGAATTAGTATTGCCTGTAACGTAGATATTACCACTTTCATCTACTTCAATATCTGTACCAAAATCATCACCACTTCCACCTATATATGTAGAATAAATCAGAGTTCCATCAGGAGAATATTTAGCAACAAAAGCATCGCCAGAACCAAATTCATTACCCCCAGTAAAGCTATTTTGTACAGCATTTGCAGTTACTGGAAAATCTATAGAATTGGTACTGCCTGTAATGTAAATATTGCCTTCTGCGTCGGTAGTTATGCCTCGTCCATCTTCAAAATTACTGCCTCCTAAAAGGTCAGAAAATTCTATAGTTGCATTATTATTTGAGGGAATTGGGGAACCAAAATTTAACCCTGGATTATTAATCAAAACTATATCATTAGTTTCTGGGAAATTTTCCACTGGAGTAATTACATCTGGAGAAACTTCTGATGGTGGTGGAGGTGGAAATTCTGGGTTTGTTGATATTACCTCTGGAGAAACTTCCGATGGTGGTGGAGGTGGAAACTCTGGAGGTGTTAATGTTATCTGTGATTGTTCAATTAGAAAGTTGAATTCATCCATAATTAGCACTAAATTAAATTCAAAATATACTGGGAAATTATTTTTGTTATTATACAATAAGGAGCAGGGAGTAGGGAGTAGGGAGTAGGGAGTAGGGAGTAGGGAGTAGGGAGTAGAAAAGAATAAAAACAAATGTACATCAGTGACTTGAGAAATACTATATTATTCAATTTCATCCCTAAACACTTAAACATTAATCATTTATTTTTTTATCTTGAACCTATCCCACTATTTTTACAGCATATTTCGGGCAAATGAGGTACAGGGTAAATGATGAAAATCATGTAGCGTGGGCATCTTGCCTGCGTTTAGGCATCTTGCCCGCTTCGGGGTGTACCTCATAACAACGGGAACTGTTTTAACAAGTTTATTTGTTTTAGTAAAATGTGTTTGAAAAGCTTAATTTTTCGTTTTTAACTCTCAAAATATTTAGGGTTTTTAGCAAAAATCTTATTAGTGGGATAGGTTTTTTTTTTATTTTGAGTTTAATACCAATTCTCAAAAGTAATACTATACTTAGATGACACTTCAGTTATTAAATAATTAATACAGACAAAGTCCCTTTTTGTTAATTAGCAGCTCAGTTAATGTTAATTATTCTTATGTTTATTTCTCCCCTACTCCCCTACTCCCCTACTCCCTCACTCCCCTACTCCCTACTCCCTACTCCCTACTCCCTACTCCCTATTCAAAGGATAAATATCTGCATTACTAGCTGACCATTCCCACATAGAACCAGAATAATTTTTCACCTTAAATCCCAAATCTGTCAATACAGAAGTAGACCAAGCAGAACGTACACCACCTGTGCAATAAGTAACAATAATTTTATCTTTTGTAACTCCCTTCTCTGTCAACATTTCTAAAATTTTATCCCGCGATAATAACATCCCATTATTATCTAACCAATACTTAAAATAGATATGAATTGCTCCTGGAATATGACCGCCACGTTGTTCTCCATAAGGTGTTTTTCCAGCATATTCTTGTGGCTCTCTAGTGTCAATAATTACCAGATTATCTTTTTCTAAACTTGTCTTTAATTCATTCTGACTAATATGCCAATTTTTATTCCGATTAACAACAAAATCTCCTCTAGGTGGAGAATTATTTTTCGTAAAATTAACTGTAGGAAAACCCGCTTTAACTAAAGCAGCAAAACCTCCATCAACTAAGAAGGATTTTTGATGACCTAAAGTGCGTAACATCCAAACTATTCTGCCATCTTCTCCCCAACCATTTATGGTATTGCCAAATACTATTACTGGTTTGTGATTAAAAATGCCTATAGCTTGTAATTTTTCTGTCAAAACTTTGTCATCTGTAAGTAATTTTCCTTTAAATGGAGATTGAGACTGAGAAAATTCTTTCCAGCCGATACAAGTTGCATTTAACAAACTTTGGGGATTCAATATTTTACAAGAACGAGCATCTAAAATTGTTGCTCCTTGTGCAACTAATTCCCTAGCTTGAGCAGAGCTAATTATCCATTTACTTTTAATTATTTTTTGGGGAGATTCATGAATTACAAATTGAGAATCAATAGATTGATTTTTGATTATATTGGTAGTTTTAATAAAACTGGATATCGCCAATGTAGAAATTAATCCTAAGAGCATTAATCCTACCACTGCAATAATTTTAAGTGTACTTAAATTGAGGCGATTAAACATATAGCAGTTTCCTCGTCGATTGGGTACATTTTGCCAGTAGAAAACAGGGAAAAAAGAGTAGGGAATAAGGAGTAGATATTATAGAAGTTTTCACCCTTGGTAGACCATAGAATTCCTATGAAAATACAAGGATTTTTCTTCTTATACTAATTACCAAAAATCACGCTATACCTGGGTGAAACTTCAATTATTAAATAATAATTAATACCAAATTGATAAATGTTTGCTACAAATATTTAGGGTATTTCTTAGGAGACAGGAGTCAGGAGTCAGAATGAATAGTTTTGATACTATTTTTTATGTAGTGATTTATCTTTTTCGTCTAATAGATATTTCCTATAAATTACTTGGTAGTCCTGCATGGTAATGGTAGAAGAGATATATTTTTTAATTTCTCCCACACTCCCAATCCCCCAATCTCCCCATCTCCCCATCTCCCCATCTCCCCATCTCTCAATCTCCCCATCTCCCCATCTCTCAATCTCCCCATCTCCCCATCTCCCCATCTCCCCCTCCCCCCCCCCCCCCCCCCCCTCCCCCCCCCCCCCACTCCCCCCCCCCCCATTCTTTTATACTCATTTATAATTTTTATATTCTTTTTTTAAACCTCTATATAAC
>NZ_JAAHHG010000544.1 GCF_010692555.1 Okeania sp. SIO3B5
CCCTTTGACAAAAAAGAGAATTTATGACCTAAAAACTGGTATTAAATCTATTCCCATACGACTCCTGACTCCTGACTCCTGACTCCTAAGAAGTACCCTACCTATTTGTAGCAAACATTTATAAAATTGGTATAAGCTTTTTATGGTGGCTAATTAGGGCTTGCTGATTAAATCTAAAAGTATTTATACATAAAGGTTTTAGCCTTTTTAAGTATCAAAAAGTGCAAGGTTTTAAGTGATAATGCTTCAATTTAGGAGCGGATTTTGGTCAAGATTTGGGCAGAAAAATCAAGGGACAAAACGCCCGCTCCTACCTCCTCGCTCATTCCCTTTTCTCCTGTCTCCCCCTCCCCTCCTGGGAGGGGCTAGGGGTGGGTTGGGAGGGGCTAGGGGTGGGTTGGGAGGGGCTAGGGGTGGGTTGTCTCCTGTCTCCTAACCTCACCCATAAGACTTTTTCAGCAAACCCTAATTAGCTAACGAGTAATTATAGCAGTCAAAGGAAAGTTTAGAACATTTAAAAAGTTTAAAACTCAGACAACGTAATATTTTTCCTTCTTCCTTCCTTCTTCCTTCTTTACTTCTTCCTTCTTCCTTCTTCCTTCTTTCTTCTTTCTTATTTCTTCTGCATAGATAATGATAATATCAAGATGTTCATATAGTTTTCTTGAATTATCAGTAAAAATGTCTCCAGAAAAATTTTTGTCATCCCCTGTTTGGCGTACCAGAATAAAGACCTACTTCAAACTTATGGATGTGGATAAAAACGGAGTTTTAACTCTCTCCGACTTTGAAGAAATTGCAAATCGTTTAATTCAACTTCAAAATGATTCATCAAAGAATGAAGAAATTCGTGAGATGTGTCATTCTCTGTTTCAGAATTTTATGGCTGGAGGGGGACCAGTTGATAGTAATACTCAAGTTAGTGAAGAAGAATTAATTGCTAATGTTGCAAAGACCGTATCTTTAACTGAACTAGATAAACCACTTGCATTATCTAGGCAAAAAAACGAACTCTTCTTCGATATTATAGACACAGATCGCTCTGGACAAATATCCCGCGAAGAGTACCGAAAGTACCTGGCAGTATACACGGGAGTAGAACAATCTGACCGTGCTGACCAAGCTTTTGATTCCATTGACTCAGATAAGTCAGATTCCATCAGTCGTGAGGAGTTTGTCGAAGCTCATAGACTCTACTGGTATGAAATTGGCGATGAAAAAGATAATTCTCCTCTTCCCTATGGACAATTAATCGATTCATAGAACTTTTTAGTAATGATCGACAAGTAGTAATTCTGGTCGGAATCTTTTTCTCAAAAAGAAGTTTTACCGACCTGCCTAACTATCTCGATATAACTACTAAAGTTTTTCACAAGTATTTTTTCACATATTATTTTGACTTTGGGCATAGTAGTTTTGACTAATTCATTTCTGATAAATTATCCTAAAATCAGAGGAAATTAGAGAATCAAAAGCCGATGGCTTTACCGAATAATTAATAATTATTAATTAAATAATTCAGCTTTACTAGCTTTCCCTTTCAAGGGTAAAAAAGCGGTCGTTTGCGGAGCATTCCGTAGGATGGAATGGCGAGGAAACCTGCGCCATATCGAATGGACCAAGAGAAGAAATAATATTTTCTTATATTCAATTCCGTAACGGTTTTAACCAGAGGTAATTACCCATTACCCATTAATGAATTCTTACTTCTACATAGATAATGATAATATCAAGACATTCATATAGTTTTCTTGACTTATCAGTAAAAATGTCTGCAGAAAAATTTTTGTCATCCCCTGTTTGGCGTGCCAGAATGAAGACCTACTTCAAACTTATGGATGTCGATAAAAATGGGGTTTTAACTCTCTCCGACTTTGAAGAAATTGCAAATCGTTTAATTCAACTTCAAAATGATTCATCAAAGAATGAAGAAATTCGCGAGATGTGTCATTCTCTATTTCAATATTTTATGGCTGGAGGGGGACCAGTTGACAGTAACACTCAAATTAGTGAAGAAGATTTGATTGTTAATGTTGCAAAGACCGTATGATTATCATTAGCTGAATTACCAGATAAAATATATGAAGTAGGCAGACTTGACATCCTCCCGACGCTGCTCTGCGAGACAGCGCAGGATTCCCATCCATCAATCAAACAGACTGTAGGGGCGGGTTGACACCTCACTGGAAAATGCTGGCAATGCAAGTAATCACGCTTCCTCTGTGTCCGATAAATAATCGACCAGTGCCCCTCGGCGACTTGATTGAACAGTTACAGTAATCTTAACCTTGATTTTTGGTTAAGCAATATTTGCATATTAACAGATTATCTGTAAAACCGCAAGATTGATTGGCATTCCCATACGGCGCTCTCCCTACGGGAGAGCGAGGGTATAAATGCCAACATTTAGATAAAAACGAGCTTTTCTTCGATATTATTGACACCGATCATTCTGGGGAAATATCTCGTGAAGAGTAGCGAAAGTACCTTGCAGTATACACTGGAGAAGAAAAGTCTGACAATGCTGACCAAGCTTTTGACAGTATCGACTCAGATGGCTCAGGTTCCATCAGTCGTGAAGAGTTTGTTGAAGCTCATATACACTACTGGTTTGAAATTGGGGGTGAAAAAGATAATTCTCCCCTTCCCTATGGAAAATTAGTCGATTCTTGACATCCTCTCCCGTTAAATCTCGCGATTATAACGGGAGATTCCTAAACCTCACGATAGAGGTAGGTGTAACCTATACCGGACGTCCTCGAGGCACCTACGAGGTCTATCTCAATATGCCCAAAGAGGAAGAAGCCAAGAACACTGCCATTGCTGATATTGATACCTATTTTCTAGGAACTATGAGTTTCTTTGTCTTGGAGAGCGATCGCCCAACCTCAAAAACATTTCTATTTGACATTACCGATGAGTTACTTCAGCAAATTAAAAAATTGAAGGAGTTCAACCCAGATTCACTTTCCATCTCTATTCTCAAGAATGGCGGACCTGTGGATGAAACCATAACTGTTGACAAGTTAGAAATCTACACTGGTGAATAACAGGCTATTTAAGTACTGAAGAACCATAATTTTAATCTCTTGACAAAGAGTAATAAAGTCAGAAAGACTCTCATAATTGTCAATTTGATTAATTTTGACAGGGCTTAACCAAAGAGACTATACATAGCAAATACTAATTTAGGCGATCGCTAAACCCATAGAGCGATCGCCTTTCCCATCAAAACCCCCTTAACTGGACTTTTAAATTTTTTACACTGAAAATGGCTTCAAACCCAGTATTAGCAGGTGAAATACCTGAATTTGCTTAAAATGGCTGAAACCTAGATATATCAAGAAAACGTTCTATTTAAGGTAAAAATATTACTGTATCAGGACTTACGCAAAGACACTGTGTATAGAGTCCAGTAACTATTGGACAATAGTTATGGGTACTATATATAGCGTATCTGCGTAAGTCCTATGTATAAAGGTTTAGCCTTATTTTTAACCTATTTTTTCCAAAAGTCTAGTTAACCCAACAACACTTTCATTCTATGAAGCTCAAAAAAAGAAGTGGGGTCGGAAAAAAAATAGGCTTGCATCCTCAAACCAACTCTGATCGTATAATGTTGTTGGGGATTTATCGCCCCTACGCTAGACTATTTATTCAACACAAAACATTTCCGAAAACCGAAAAAGCTGTCTTTAATTATCACACAAACAACTTTTTGTCAAAACAGCAAAGAATGACCAAAGAAAAATTAGTCATTTTGAGCAAAGAAAATTAAGAAAAAGATCGGGCAATACAACGGCAGAATAGGGATTAACAGCATTAAAAGTCAATCAAGACATAAAATGCCCGAATTTTATCACAAGTATAGAATATCACAAAATCGAAAAAAATCCCTAAAAATATTGAAACCTCGTTAACCAACTCAGAAAAATTTCCTTATTTAACAATCAGACAAAAACGGTAAAGTTTAAAATATTAAAACCAAAAACAGAAACCTATAATTACATCTAATTTAAACCTCCAAAACAAAATATTATCAACCAAATCAAAAATAAAAAAACAAACACTTATTCAAACAAATATTATTAGGCACATCCGCAGCTCATCAATGCAACATTATTCACCGAAAAACTGGGCTTGAAGCTTCCCCCTAAAAGGAAGAGGATAGAATAAAAGGAAAATATTTTCTTGTTTCTCCTTTAAGGGAGAGGATTTTTACCTCACGGGGTGACAAGCAGCTCAAAGCTATTGTTGTATAAAGGTTTAAAGGATGTAAGCAATGGTGAAAAATTGACTGGTTTTGTAAGAATGATAATCATTATTAGTGGTGGTGTGGGTTCGCGATATAGCTGCCGCTAGGCTCCGCCAACACGAACCCACCCATTTTTAAAAAAAGATTATCATTATTATTGGCAAAAATCCATATTTTCTACAAAAGTAGAATCCTGGAAATCCTTATCCAACAATAGTTTTGAGGAGCTTGTCACCCCGTGAGGATTTTTACCTTAATTATTCGGTAACAGGCTCTTGATAGCGAAGCTCCTCCGGAGGAGGCAATAGAGCAAACGCGCAGTCGTGAGAACCATCTCTGGATTAGATTCCGCAAGATATTTGATTTAAGTGGACTCTTTGTTGGCGTAGCCTTGCGGAGCGCAAACCAAGAATCCTGGTTTCAGGAGAATCTCCGCGCCTTTAGGTTGGAGAGTATGTTAACCAACTCAGACTGAATTTTTTCTAGTTGCAAATAACGACCAATTAATACTAACTTAGTCTCCCTAACTTCCTCTTTTTTCCACTGACGGTCATAGAAATAATCAAAGCGCGAACCAACTCCCTGTAAAACTAAACGCATTGGTTTATTCGGCACCGCAACAAAACCTTTAATCCGATAAATTTCATCATTTATTGCTAACTTTTTCAAATTTTCTACTAACTCTTTTGGTTCAAACTCTTCCTCTAAAACTAAATGAACAGAATTAATTTCATCATCATGTTCGTGGTCTTCCTCCGTATCATGGTGACTAGGGCGAGCATCTAAATCATCTTCAACTGCTGCATTAAATCCTAACAATATATCCGGACTAATTTCTCCCCCAATACAAGGAACGATTTTTACAGTTTTAGGTAACTGTTCCTTTAACCAATTTTGTACTTTATTTAAAGTAGCTTCATCAACCATATCAACCTTAGTTAATAACACCAGATCGGCACAAGCTAATTGGTCTTCAAATAATTCCTCAATTGGTGTTTCATGGTCTAAATTTGGGTCAGCTTGACGTTGAGCTTCTAGAGCATCAATATCTCCTACTAAAGTACCATTTGCTACTGCCTCACAGTCAACAACAGTAACAACTCCATCTACAGTTGCAGAAGTCTTAATTTCCGGCCAACGAAATGCTTGTACTAAAGGTTTAGGTAATGCTAACCCAGAAGTTTCTATTAAAATACTATCAATTTTTTCTCGACGTTTTAAGAGTTTTTGCATAGTTGGAAAAAATTCTTCTTGCACTGTACAACAAAGACAGCCATTTGTTAGTTCAACAATGTTATTAGTGGCATCTTCTTCATCACAAACTTGACAGGAACGTAGAAGTTCTCCATCTATGCCAACTTCTCCAAATTCATTAACTAAAACTGCAATACGACGACCTTGATTATTTTGTAATAAATGGCGAATTGTGGTAGTTTTTCCACTGCCGAGAAAGCCAGTAATTACAGTAACAGGAATTTTTGTACTCATAATTTTTAATAATGTTTATTGATGATTTTTTTAGCAAATATTAGCAAATAGAAAATTGATAATATTGATAATAAGGAAAAAGCTAGGAATCAAAGATTAGAAGAAATAAAACTAAGTATAAAATTCCCTAGACTTATAATTTGGCTTAAATATCTTCAGAAATTTAAGTAATACTAAATACGTTTATGAAAAGGTACTTTATTCCAAATCTTATCGTAAGCATTCAGTTATTAGATGTCAGTTATCAGCAACAATACTCTCTTGTTAAGGACAGTGTTTAAATTAAAATAGACTTTAAGGGCAAGGGAGGCAACTTTTTTAGTAAGAAAGTTAAATATTGCTTTTATCCTAAACTAAAAACAATAGCTGACAGCTAAATGCTTATATATTCTCCTAATAAAGCTCCTATCTAAACCGAATTTATTCTGCGGAATGCTGCACAAACAGCTATTAGCAGTCAGCTAGTGCAGAATGGCGGAAATAACTGACCAGTTACAAAATCCTAAAAGCCATACCAATGAATACTTGTGAATTCTGACTTCCGCGTAGCGACACTATTTTCCTTGCTTGGAACTACGTTAACAGCAATTAGTAATAAAGTAAGCATTCAGCCGTCAGCTAGCCTCTTTCAGAGGAACTGCGGACTTCAGCTATCAGCTATGAATTATTAACTCATTATCTTGGAAGAAGGAATTAGTCGTCAAGGAGTGAAATATGTTTGCTTCCGCATTCCGCAGGAAATGAAATATTTCTGTCAGCTAACCTTAGTCTTTGCTTGACTCAAATAAAAGCTGATAGCTGTTTGCGGAGCATGACAAACGGAAATGCTAATAGCTGAATGCTTAC
>NZ_JAAHHG010000545.1 GCF_010692555.1 Okeania sp. SIO3B5
GCAGTTCACACTTGTGCTCTTCCGATCTAGTTCCTCCACCACTACTACTGCCTCCACCAAACTTTTCAGAACTAATGCTGCTAGTGGTTTCAGACCAATTAGCTCCCGATACTCCACCATCGCTACTACCTCCGCCAAAGCTATCATCATCACTACTACTATCATTGTCACTATCATTCGTATCTATGGAGCTATAACTACTTCTTTGAGTGTGGTTGTCACTACCATTGTTTCTACTTCCTCCACTATAGCTACTGTAACTACTATAACTACGAGGAGTATAACTGCTTCTCGGCCTATTTCTGGTATCCATGTAAATCAGAACTATCAGAACCACCAATACCAGTAAAATAATAATTATGATGCCCATAACAAGTATCTTATTTTCAGAAACTGAAGTTTTAGCTAGACTATATTTCCCACTTTTTAGACTATATTTCCCAGTTTCTAGGGATGTTACTAATGCTGTTGTACCTAAAACTACACCACTTTCAAATAATCCTAACTTAAATTTCGGGATAATGTTGGTATCGAGCAAGTGGCTAACTTTAGCATCTGGCAAAATTTCCTGTACTCCTTTCCCAGTTTCAATTTCTAGACGGCGATCGCCCTGAGAAACCAAAAACAACACCCCATTGTCTCGATCTTTCTTACCTATTCCCCAATAGTTAAATAATTCAGTAGCAAACTTTTTTGGAGTTGCAGCAGGTTGAGTTTCTGAGACAGTGACAACTGCAATTTCTGAACCATTGCTTGCTTCGAGGTCTGAAATCATTTTGTTGAGTTTAGCTTCTGTGTCAGTGCTGAGTATTTCAGCCATATCTGTAACCCAACCACCATAGTTTTGTCGGGGGTTTGGCACATCCTGGACAGTTAAAGCCAAACTTGACAAAGAATATAGCATTAATGCTAGAGATAGAGAAATTGTCCAAAAAGCACTTTTAAAGATGACTACAGAAAATTTCATGTTTTTGACCTCCAGAGAGAAACATTAAATTACATAGACGAGTCAGAAAGTAACCTGTTTTGGTTATACAATTCAATATATTTCTTGAAGTTTAGGGGTTATGCAAGTTATATCATGTCCGGTTAAATACTTACACTTTGGAGGAGGTAAGGCAGCTATGCTGGAGACAGGAGGCAGAAGGAAAGAAAAGGTTTTTTTATCACTAATTATCCGGAAATGATATTACTAAAATTACATAAGCATTTAGCTATTAGCATTTCCTACGGAATGCTGTGCAAACAGCTTTTGAGCGTAATATACTAAAGTTAGCTATTGACCTTTGAAACGCCATTTTTTGAAACAAGATGTTAGCTAAAATCAGAGATACAGAAATCTATTTTGATGTTGAAGGTGCTGCCCTAGTGCCAGATGGAGAAAGGATGCGAGAAAAACCTGTTGCTTTTGTGATTCATGGAGGGCCAGGTGCAGACCATACTTCCTATAAACCTACCTTTTCTCCCTTGAGTCAAAAATTACAATTAGTGTATTTTGACCACCGGGGACAAGGGCGATCGGCGAGGGGACCAAAAGAAACTTATACCCTCGAAAATAATGTGGAAGATATGGAGGCATTGCGTCAATATTTAGGGCTAGAAAAAATTGTGATTATTGGTACTTCTTATGGAGGAATGGTTGCCCTAAGTTATGCAGTGCGTTATCCAGAAAATGTTCAATCTTTAATTGTTATTGCTACTGCTGGCAGTTATAGATTTCTGGAACTAGCAAAAGTTAATTTAGCCAAAAAAGGAACAAAAGAACAACAAGCGATCGCTCAATTTTTATGGGATGGTAAATTTGAGAATGAAGCTCAACTGCAAGAATATTTTCAATTAATGATGCCCATGTATTCATTAACTTATAAACCAGAAACATCAGGAAAAAGTTGGAACAGAACTATATTATCTCCCGATGCTATTAATGTTGCGTTTGGTGGTTTTTTGCGTTCTTATAATGTGCTTGAGCAGTTACATAAAATTACTGCTCCCACTTTAATAATAGCAGGAAAACATGATTGGATTTGTCCTCCAGAATTGTCAGAAGAAATCGCTACAGCTATTCCCAATGCCGATCTAAGAATCTTTGAAAATAGTGGTCATTTAATCAGAGTTGATGAACCAGAAGCACTTCTTGATGCAATAATTGGCTTTTTGGTGTACAAGTAATACTAAATTTGGTGCGCGAAGAGAAATTTATTGTGAAGGTAAGGCAGAAGGCAGAGGGCAGAAGGCAGAAGGGTTAGAAGGATTTGTACAAATTAGTTTTTCATAACCGGATTTGATATTATATCAAACCCGGTAGCATTGGTATAATTAGGGTTTGCTGATTAAATCTAAAAGTCTTTACAGATAAAGGTAAGTGCCTTTTTTAAGTAGGGCTTGCTGATTAAATATAAAAGTCTTTACAGATAAAGGTAAGTGCCTTTTTAGGTAGTGAAAAAGTAGCAGGTATTTGCCGTCCATTGCTCAAAAAGTGAGTATTGGGGTAAGATAGAGACAGAAAAATCTTGGGATAATTTTTCCGAGTACGTCCTCTACAACTCCTGACTCTTCACTACTCCCTACTCCCTACTCCCTACTCCCTGCCAAGCGCAAAAAGACTTTTTCAGCAAACCCTAAGTATCAAAAAGTGCGAAGTTTTAGGTGGTAATGGTTCAAAAAAGAGTGGATTTTTCTCAAGAGTTGGGCAGAAAAATCTAGGGACGATTCTTACTACTATCTCCTCTATAATTCCCATTTCTCCTGTCTCCTGTCTCCTGTCTCCTGTCTCCTACCCTCACCCATAAGACTTTTTCAGCAAGCCCTAATTATATTTAGGAGTCAGAAGTTCTTCTTTAAGACTAAAAAAATTGGCGTTGGTCAAAAGAGGTATGATATCATGTCCGGGTAAGAGCGCGAACAAAAAACTTTCTCCTTTTCCTCCTCTTCTTTCTTCCCCTCCCCTCCTGGGAGGGGCTAGGGGTGGGTTGGGAGGGGCGAGGGGTGGGTTGACTCCTGACTCCTGACTCCTGACTCCTTCTTTAACCGTGTTTTTTCAGCCAGCTAAACATAGCGCGTAAGTCTTTACCAACTTCTTCAACAGGGTGTTCTCCTTGTTGACGACGCATGGCAGTAAATACAGGTTTGCCTGTTTGATTTTCCATGACAAATTCGCGGGCAAATTGACCAGATTGAATTTCGCTTAAGATCTTCCGCATCTCGGCACGAGTTTGGTCATTAACGATGCGAGGGCCACGAGTATAGTCGCCAAATTCAGCAGTATTGGAGATACTGTCCCGCATATTTGCTAGACCACCTTCAACAACAAGATCGACAATTAGTTTAACTTCGTGGAGACATTCAAAGTAAGCTAATTCTGGCTGATAACCTGCATTTACCAGAGTTTCAAACCCAGCTTTGATTAATTCACTCAGACCACCACAGAGAACAGCTTGTTCTCCAAAGAGGTCAGTTTCAGTTTCTTCTCGGAAACTGGTTTCAAGGATACCTGCACGAGTGCCGCCAATACCTTTAGCATAAGCCATAGCGCGATCGCGTGCTTGACCAGAAGCATCTTGGAAGATAGCAAATAGACAAGGTACTCCTTCTCCTTGTTCATAAGTCCGTCTGACCAAATGTCCTGGCCCTTTGGGAGCAACCATGACGACATCTACGTTTGATGGAGGAAGAATTTGACCAAAATGAATATTAAAGCCGTGGGCAAAGGCTAAAATTTTTCCCTCTGTCAGATTAGGTTCAATTTCGTTTTTATAGACAGTTTTCTGTACTTCGTCTGGCAAAAGAATCATAATTAGGTCTGCTATTTCGGCAGCTTTGTCTACTGGGTAAACATCTAAACCTGCTTCTTTTGCTTTGTGGGCAGACTTACTGCCTGGATATAGTCCTACAATTACTTTTGAGCCACTATCTTTGAGGTTGAGAGCGTGGGCATGACCTTGGGAACCATAACCAATGATGGCAATAGTTTTGTCGTTTAAGATGTCCAGGTTGGCATCGGTATCATAGTACATTCTGGCCATTATTTTTGTCTCCTATCTGCAACTATATATTGTTTATGCAAAACTTCTATTGTATCAAATATCGGTAAAATTTTCTACTCTACACTCTATAACCAATGAGAAAAAAAGCAGTGGGAGCATCTTGCTCCCCCACTCCCTTACTCAAGATACGGGTTGAAAAGTTTTTAGCTAATAGCTAGTTAAAAAAAACCCTTTCTGCCAATCCTAATAATTTTCAAGAGAAGTAATAATTAATTATTAATTAGGGCTTGCTGATTAAATCTAAAAGCATTAACAGGTAAAGGTTGTAGTTTTTTTTTACTGTAAAAAAGAGCAACTTTTTAAGCTTGAGCGACCAAAAAGTTAGGATTTTGGGCTGACTATGGCAGAAAAATCAAGGGATAAAATACCCGACTACCTCCTCTAAATTCCCCATTTCTTCTGACTCGGTCCTTCCCTTCCTGGGAGGGGGAGGGGCGAGGGGTGGGTTTGACTCCTACCCAATACCATGCATACTTCCATAAGCAAACCCTAATTATTAATTATTAATTATTAATTATTAATTATTAATTATTAATTAATATCCATCAGGTCCAATAGTAGTGTCGTTGTGTTCTGCCATAGATAAATCGACTTTTTTAGCTCGAAATAAATTACACCATCCCAATTTAGCATTATTTAATTTTGCCTTTTCTAAATTAGCTTTTCTTAAATCTGCGTGCCTTAAATCTGTGTCTGTGAGGTCTGCATTATATAAATTTGCACCTTGTAAATTGGCTCGATTCAAATTTGCACCACTCAGACTAGCATTACGTAAATTAGCTCTTGATAGATTTCCTAGAGAAATATTGGTATTAGATAAATTAGCTTGATAAAGTTTAATATCTCCCATTTCTGCTTCTTGCAAATTACATTCTTTAAGATTAGCTTGATTCAAATTTGCATAAGGCATATAAGCTCTTGTTAAATCACAACCTTTTAAATTAATTCCTTCTAAATCAGCCTCAAATAATTCAATATTACTCAAATCAATGTCACAAAATTCTCTTTGACCTTCAGCGTATCTTGCCAGTAATTCCTCTGCACTCATTTTCTCCATCTTAATATTTTTATAACTACCTTGATTAGTAGTTGATAATTATCATTTATGTATTAAATTATGAGTATTTATACTCAGCTTTTTTTATTAAGCTTAATATTAAGATGGCCTTATAAAAATTACTGCGATTCTAATGGTTTTTTAAGATTTGTAAAATTTTTATTCAGAAATGTCAAAATCATAGTTAGGGTTTGTGCTCAAAAGTCTTTTTGTTGAGGTAGGGAGTAGTTAAATAATTAATAATTAATAATTAATAATTAATAATTAATAGACTTGTCGCTTTATAACTTAAAAAATCCCCAAAAACCTTGTTCTATAAGGATTGTAGCTATTGGCAACTAAAATGCCTTGGAATGATGGCTCTGTCTAGGTTGGAGCGATTTTTTTCCCTCTATTTAGCGACAACTCTAATAATTAGAGGGTATCTGTAAATAAAATATTAAATCCTGGTGTAGGGTTGGGTTGGCCAGATTACATGGTTAAAGTTAATAGTTAGCTTTGTGATTCGTTGTAATCCAGTAAAATGTAAACTTTTGAGCATCTCTTAAGATTTATTTTACAGATACTTTAATCAGGAGTTAGGGGAGTTATAGAGTAGGTAGTCGTTCATAATGGTTTCTTGATTTGTCTGCCATAATCGTCCCAAAATACTAGCTTTTTGCAGCTCTTTCCACCGAAAACAGGCGCACTTTTTTAGACCAAAAAATGCTACAACCAATATCAGTCAATGGGCGCGATATTTAATTAGTAAGCCCTAATTATACCAAATAGTAGCTAACAAGAAACATGACAGAAGTTCAACAATCCATCGCTCAACATTACCATGAGCGGACAAAATACGACCCAGAAACAATAGCAACTAAGAATCGCCAACTAGACTGGGAAAAACAACCAATACTATTCAAAGAATATAAAGTCGGGACAACTATTGACCTCAAACCTTATCTGCAAGAACAAATTAATCAAGAAAAAGATTTAGGAGAAGGAGAAAGGCTATCTAATTTATTTTTATGTAGCTATGGATTAACTGGTAAAGTGCCAACAATGATGGGAAATCATTACTTAAGAGCTGCTCCCTCTGCTGGAGGTTTGTATCCTGCGGAGGTTTATTTAATTTCCCGTGGCACACCTCTATTACCTGCCGGACTATATAATTATCAGGCCAAAACTCATTCCTTGCTCAGATTTTGGGATAATAGAATCTGGCCAGAATTACAAGATGCTTGTTTTTGGCATCCAGCTTTAGAAAGTACAAAATTAGCGATCGCCATAACTACTATTTTCTATCGCTCTGCTTGGCGTTATGAAGACCGAGCATATAGAAGAATATTTTTAGATACAGGTCATTTACTAGGTAATATTGAATTAGCTTCTGCTTTCACCAACTATCGACCTCATCTAATTGGTGGGTTTACCGATGAAGCAGTAAATCAAATACTTTATCTAGATACTCAAGAAGAACAGGCGATCGCTA
>NZ_JAAHHG010000546.1 GCF_010692555.1 Okeania sp. SIO3B5
GAATTGGATGGATTAAAACTTATGGTGCGATTCGTTTGGTCTAAGTAAACCCCCTTGGTTTACGTTCAGCCAACCCTATCAAAGGGTAACTCTGATAATCATGGAGGTTAAATTCCTTCCCACGCGGATACCGTGTGACTCCTTAGTCCCAGGTTTCAGACATGAGCAAGTCTGTCTCTCGGTGCATGGCCTAAAAGCGGAGTAAGGGTAATGTTATCCCAATCCTCTGCAAGGGTTGTTGGCAATGGTGATCGCAAAGAGAATCTAGTACAATGGGTCGTCATTAATAACAAGGGAAAGACATTGATACCCTTGAACCAAAATGGTACGCCTCATATAATTGGAATCAAAACATAAGGTTGATTTCGTATCTAATTGAGGTCGGTCTATACTAGAAGCCTAATGTCAACGAGAAATGATATCAGGGAACGAAGTAACCCCTTCTGGCCTCTCTAAGTGGCAGGCGTTACCACTATAAATAAAACCCGCAGGTACAACACTCGACCATTCGTACCAAAACAAGAGTAGGGAAAAGCTTAACCAATGGCCTTTAGGGTGGAGGATTCCTCAAGAAGCAAGCCTGGAGTAATGCTCAGGATACGCAGACGTGAGGAGGTAATTAAGGTAGGCGGTGTTGGGAGAAACTTAATAAGGCAAAACTAGCTCCCAAGGTGTGAAGTGGAAGCCGTGCCCACTATAAATAAGAAGTCGATGGTTAAGAGTCATTATGCACCTGAGTATAGTTTCAAACCCTAGAACCCTTGAAATAAAGGTGGGCAGAAGGGAGTATGTGAACCCAACCTCGAAGTATCCTTAGTTATCAGGAGCCGGATGAGGTGAAAGTCTCAAGTCCGGTTTTGAAGCAGAGGTGAGGGGTAGCGATACCCCCATCGACTGTAACAAGTTTTACCAGATAATGTAACTCCTAGGTCTGTAACTTAAGCCAGGAAAGCTGATAGATGGTTCATTAGCTTCAAAATAGAAACAGAACCTCAAATTACTAAGAAATCAGTTGATGTAGTTGGTGTAGATTTGGGTGTGAAATCACTCTTTGACCCTATCAACTGGTGAGGTATTCCCTGGTGCAAAATCTTATAGAAAGTTAGAAGCTAAACTTTCTAGATTGCAATACTTAAATAGGCATAAAACCAAGTTTTCGTCTAACTGGAAAAAAGCACAACTTAAGATAGCTCAATTGCATAGCAAAATAGCTAATATCAGAAAAGATACATTGCATAAACGCGCCTACTTACTTGGCTAAAAACCACAACCCACCCCCATCCCCTCCCGGGAGGGGAGCTAGAGGGGTGGGTGAAGACTTAAATGTATCAGGAATGATGTCAAATCACAAGCTAGCTAAGGCTGTTGCTGACATAGGGTTTTACGAGTTTCGCAGACAATTAGAGTACAAATGTCAACTGTACGGCTCTAAGTTAACCATTGTTGATAGATGGTTTCCTATGGGGATTTTTTCTGATAACTTTAAGGCTCTACGACCAATCACTAAAGCAGCAGCAGTGCCACTGTTGAGACCGTATTTAGCCATATAATTAACCATTCCGATCACGAAGCGTAAAAGCAGGATTGACTTTGATTAATTCAACCCCAAATCTTCTACAGCATGACTCTAAAGCTTCTCTAAACATTCCTGTAGACAAGTTGGAAAGCATCTCGTTATAAACTTTACTTTCCTCGCTCCGAGCAATGGATTTTTTCTTGGTAAAATCTAAAGACTCAATAGCAATAGCGCACTCAAAAAAATCTGCTAAGAGCGACAATAGTCGCGACAATATTCCTCATAGTTGCTTGTCGTTGCCCAGTAGTTTGATTTTTCCACTTTCTAGGTAGCTCTTCTAAATATTCAATATTGCCATCCCATTTAACATAAGTAACTGAAATCAACTCGGCATTAAAATCAATGCCTATACAACCATTTTTTCTAGTATGAACTACTGGAATTTCTTGTACATAAGTAGAAAGATGTACATACCAATTGTCTTGTTTGTGTTCCCGACGTAGTGTGGGAGTATGTCACTTAAAACACAAATTGAGTCCGGAATGTAGTAATCCAAATAGTATCATTAACATCATCATGATTAGGATTAGTAATCACAAATAAACCAGGAGTCAGAGAGATATTATCATTAACTTGAAAACGATAAATTGCCTCTATATGTATAGATGTATCATCATCTTTCAATGAATCATCATCACCTCCATCAGTAACAATAGGAGGCACTCCAACCATCAAACCACCAAGATTTCCCTCTCTAAACAAGTCTGGAAAGGCAAAATACAACATTCCATTAATAATAGTAACATCATCATCATCACCACCATTGCTAGTTTCTGGTCGCGCCCAGGTTGAACCAAACCAACCTCCCACTTCAAACTTTTCGTTCACTCTCCAATTAGCTTGCAACCCAACGTTATCAGCAGTTGTCGGCACACCATCAAAAGGGTCTTGAGCTTTGAAACTACCAGTACCATTAGTAATATCTACCCCATCCTTACCCCAATACTTACGCACATAACCCAAGGTAAATGCCAAGCTATCGTTAGGTTCAATTACAAGTTGACCTAATGCACTGTAAGCACCATTGAATGCACCCGCACTCTCAGCAGGATTTGCTGGATCGTCTGCTAAATAGGCAACATTGACCTGAAACTTATCATTAAATGCGTAACTAAAACCAACACCTGCATTAGCAGGACCTCGGAAACTGGTAGGGTTGCGTCTTCCAAACCTAGAAATGGTCCCATTTGCTTCGTCTGCAAAGGGTGACAACACTACAGAAACGTCATCTAGGTCAACTCCAATGGGGCCAATGAGAGCTTGGGCACGTTCTCCAATGGGAAACTGATAGAACATCAGGTCAATACCAACATCATTACTACCATCACCTTCATCAATAGCGGCAAGAGTCATTAAGGTATTAGTGAGTTCTGGTTCGCTCAACTCGTTAAGATTATTAGCTTGTAGACGAGTCAAAAGCAAATCTTCTCCAGTAAAGCTACTATCAAACTGTACCCTAACGCGATAAGAAAAAGAAGTCTCTGTTTTGTCATTGCCAGAAGGTTCTCCACGCGCTGCTGCTCTTTCCCCGAAGGTATCATTTAACCAAAACAAAACTTCTCCTTTGAGTTTGGTAGTTGTGGAAAATTGGTTGTTTTCTAATTCTGCTGTGCGTGCTTCTAAAGAATCTACACGACCCCGCAATGCTGCTAGTTCGGCTGCAAATTCTTCTTGTAGTCGTTGTAATATTGCTAGGTCTTCTCTAGTAGCTAGGTTACTGGTTGCTGCAGCAATTAATTCTGTAATTCTGTCTAGGCAAGCGTTTAAACCTGCTGCAAATTCAAAGCGAGTCATGGCGCGGTTGCCTTTGAAAGTGCCGTCTGGATAACCAGCTATACAACCATAACGTTCTACTAATGATTGTAATGCTTGGAATGCCCAATCTGTAGGTTGCACGTCTGATAATTGAGAGACAGATGTTACTTGATCTATTGCCTCTTCTGCTTCTAGCTCAGATACACTGGGCATTTCTAATGAGGGGTCATCCATTGGTAGGGGACGAAATGCCTCGGCCATTTGTATTGGGGGAGTGGCCTGAGCAGGATTGGCTATAAATAATGTGGCACTAAGAATACTGGGGCTATATTTTCTGGCTTTCTTAAGAATTTTTTTCATTAATTTCTAAATTAATAGCTATTAATTGTTCATAGTATCCTATACTAATTTAAGGATAAAAGCAAATATTATCCAAGCTGACTAAGTGAGGGTGGACATTGACTTATTTTTCAACTAACGAGTCTCAGAACATTTATGTAAAAGGCGGTTTGTCAAGTTGTCTTAAGTAGGAGCGATAGAACTCCGTTCCCCTCTTTTAAAGAATTTAATCCCATTCCAAATCAACAAACTGTGGATAAAAGTTAGAGCGATCGCCCAGACTATATTCTTGAGAAAAATTCTCTCTAAAATAGCTACTGTTAAACCATGTCCGTCTCCCACCATTAAGGTAGCAGTCAGTAATATTATTCCTTCAAACAAGACATATCCTATAACTAAACTAGCAGTCAACCATAAATAATACCTCCAGATTTTCTGCTCAATAGATTTAGGCTTAATACTAGCTACAATTGTTACTAATAATGTTCCCAAACCCATCACAAATCCCCAAGTAAAAGATTCTAAAGTCTGGGGATATTGACGGAGAGTAAAACCATAGAATTGATTAACTAACCAAATTATTATTGAGGAAATTATCGCCTGTTTTCTATTAAGTGTCACCCCACTAATAGCAGCAAAACCTACTAAGGGAACGTGAGGATAAATCATACTACTAGCACTGCCAATAGTAATTAACAAAAATTGCCACAGACGAGAATGAGAGATTGCTTTTTCAGCATTACTCCAAACATTATAATTTTCCTGCGAATCAACTGTAATTTTATTATTCATAAATCTTGATTCCTACCATTTTTCAACAATCAGTTTTAGGATATAAATTTTCAGATAACTTCACTCCTCCTAATAAATGCTCATTAACAATACGTCCAGCCACATCAGGAGTAACGCGAGTGTACCAAGTTCTGTCTCCCGAATAAAACACCACCGGACCCATTTTGCAAACTTCCAAACAGCCAGAAGTAATCACATCTATATCTAATTCTGATGTTTTTACCGCTGTTTGTAAAGCCTCAAAAATTGGCTGCCACTTCCGAGAAGGATAACAACGACTCGACCGACAAACAGACAAATAAGGTCGTTTTAAAGGATTACTATTAAAAGGAATTGGACGAGTTCCTAAAACATAAATTTCTCGTAACTCCTCATAAAGTGCAAGTTTAGAAAACTCCGCTTTTTTCTCAGGCAAATAATCCTCATCTTCCCCTAAAAATGGATTCGGCAAAAATATCGTCATTAACTTTTCTGCTGCCCCATTCCAAAACTGAATCCCCCAACTTTTTGCCACTCCTTCAGGGTTTAGGCGACGATACAATGCTGCCCGACTTAAAAGACGTTTTTCTCTTAATTCTATTGGTGTCGTACAGTGAGGTCCTCCTAAATTTTTTTCTAAGCATAAATGAAGGTGCCAAGCGGCAGTTGCTACGGTCAAATAACCATCATAAATTAAGCAAAGTTTTGGAGGTTCAGTGAATTCTAATTCTAGTACCCCACCTTCAACAACATGACCTATTTGAACTTGCTGCCAATTTTGCTGAATTAATGTATACAATAGAGGACCAGTGACATCTATTGTAGTAGGAAAATCTTCATATTCTATCGTTCCACCTTTAGGAGTTTTTTCCGATACCGTGAGTTTTAATGGTGTCACCCATTGATTAAATTCACTCATTTTAGTTATCCATATTTAGTAATTTAATAACATTAATTACACCGATCGCTCCCAAATCAAAACCACCAGAAGTCGCAGTTGGTGGTGCAGTTGGCCAAGGGTCAAAAATTGGGTCTCCTGTGGCATCTAAAAAGCTACCATTACCAGGAATATCTACAATGCGAACAAATCGAATAGCATTAATATCCACTGCACCGGATGTCACTGACGGAAGGTCTCCAGAGAGATTATCGTTCCCTTTACCACCCCGCAGCGTATCCCCACCAGCATTTCCGTTGAGAATATCGTTGCCTATGCAAGAGTTTCTGTCGCAACTACTTTGGTATTAGCAAGGAAGTTGCGATCGCTATTAATCCCACCGTTAACTATCGCTCTTATTACTTATTTTTATGTTTTTAACAGTAGATTCCGAAGCACTTTTTGTACTTTTTGCTAACTTTTTAGCTATTATTTTTTTCTTCTTATTGAATAAGGCAAAAGGGAAAATTGCATAGAGGAGATTCCCACCCGAAGCAATTTTAAGCGCGGTGATTATGGTGGGGTATTAAATCCACAAAAGAAAAGATAATTGCTAATTTACTTATTTTTAAGTAGTAGCTGTTTCCCAGAGTTTGGTTTAAATAAGCTCTGTCTAAATATCTGTAGCGAAAGGTTCTTATTTAGAGCTAATTCCCTTTTTGTCAAAACTATATTAGTCATCATCTATACCTCGCAGATGTTTGATAAAGTTACTATTCAATCGGCGGGCATTCTGACTGAGAGATAATAAAGTATCTCATCACAGTTGCGGGACAGCGACGGACTTACACCGAACTTTCCCCGTTTCCTCTAACGGCTGGTCTCCATTAGAACCGATTAATTACAATATTAAAACACAGCTACTTAATTAATGCAATACTTTTACAAAAATTTTTTTTTGCTAACTGTAGCATTTCCCAAGCTTGTGAGGTACAGTTTTGGAGATCCCCCCTAACCCCCCTTGAGAAGGGCAGGGCTGTTTCATTCTCAATAGACGCGGGGACACGGAGACACGGAGACGCGGAGACACGGAGACACGGAGACACGGAGACGCGGAGACACGGAGACACGGAGACACGGGGATAGAGGCTTTTAATTTATGATTAAAAGTTGACTTTTCACTATTTTAGTCAGAGCAAAAGGGACGCTTATTGGCGCTCAAAATCGGCAAATTTTGGCA
>NZ_JAAHHG010000547.1 GCF_010692555.1 Okeania sp. SIO3B5
AGAACTGGAAAAAGGCTCAACTTAAGATAGCTCAGTTACACAAAAGGATAGCTAACATCAGAAAAGATACATTGCACAAGCTAACTACTTACTTGGCTAAAAACCACAGCCAGATAGTAATAGAAGACTTAAATGTATCAGGAATGATGGCTAACCATAAGCTAGCGGCAGCTGTTAGTTCTATGGGTTTTTATGAATTTCGTAGACAGTTAGAGTACAAGTGTGAATTATATGGTTCTGAGCTGATTGTTGTGGATAGATGGTTTCCTAGTTCTAAAACCTGCAGTAGGTGTGGAACTGTTAAAGAGTCTCTGTTTTTATCAGAGCGCGTTTTCAATTGCGAACACTGCAATTTTACCTGCGATTGCTCCGCAACGCTAGCGCGAACGAGATTTGAATGCAGCATTAAATTTAGCTATGGCGGGCAGTTCGTCCGTGTCAGCTTGTGGACTGGATAACGCCGACGTTGCCAGGTAGAAGCAAGAATAGAACAGATAATCATAGATTTATATAGATTATCGTAGGTTTCTAAGAACGGTACAGTCAATGAAGCAGGGATAGATTTTTATCGCCGTTTAGTAGACTATCTGCATCAACACGATATTACTCCCCACGCAACTTTGTTTCATTGGGATAGTCCCCAAACTTTGGAAGACTTATATGGGTCTTGGCGTAGTCGGGAAATGGCAAAAGATTTTGCAGACTATGTAACTACAGTGGTAAGTCGATTAGACGATCGCATCACTAACTGGATGACTATCAATGAAATTACTTGTTTTACCCATCTCGGTTATGCCGTCAATTCTGACCCTCCTCACGCTCCAGGTACTCGTGTTCATACGAATAAAGAAGTCTGGCAAACTTCTCATCATGCTTTACTTGCCCACGGGTTAGCTACTCAAGCTATTCGTGCTGCCTCTCCCACACCTTGTTTTATTTCTTTTGTTGATAATATTGCCGTAACTGTTCCCATTTCTGAAACACCAGAAAATATTAAAGCTGCTCAACAAGCATTTCACCTTTGTGGGCAAAATGGTGGGATTATTTTTCCTGCTCTGACTGGTGCATATAGTCCTGCTTTACTAGAGCATTTGGGAAAAGACGCGCCAGATATTCAGGCTGGAGATTTAGAAATTATTCATCAACCTCTTGATGCTATTGGATTAAATATCTATTCTGGTACTTATGTGCAAGCAAGGGATAATGCAGTCAATAATTATAGCGATCGCCAACCTGGTTATGAGTTTTTATCTTTTCCTGTTGGTTATCCCAAAATGTATATGCCTTGGTTAAATATTGTTCCCGAAAGTATCTATTGGGGTATTCGTCATATCGGAGAAACATTGGGGCGAAAAGATTTACCATTATTTATTTCCGAAAGTGGTTGTGCAGCTCAAGATGAAGTTAATGACCGAGGTAAAGTAATAGATACTGACAGAATTATGTATTTACGCCAATATTTCAAAGCTGCCCATCGTGCTATTAGTGAAGGGTATCCATTAAAAGGATATTTTGTCTGGAGTTTTATGGATAATTTTGAGTGGGCTTATGGTTATGACCGTCGCTTTGGTTTAGTTTATATTGATTATCAGACTCAGCAAAGTCTACCAAAAGCAAGTTTCGATTGGTATCGGGAATGTATTCAGCAAAATAGAGTTGTTTGAAGAAGGAAGAAGGAAGAGGGAAGAGGGAAGAGGGAAGAGGGAAGAAGGAAGAAAAATTTTTTGATATAGCAATGTGTCTCGCAATTATGCGATGCCTTTACCCAAAAGACCAACAGTAAATCCGGGCTAGGGAAATACCCGGAAGTGTTATCGCTTTTGGCTCAGTGGTCTAGCCAACTATTATTCAGACGTTGGGCCGTCCAAGCTGCGCGGCTTTAGCCCGCAGAAGTTGACGTTATTTTCAAGGATAAGTAATTGTTAATTAGGGCTTGCTGATTAAATATCAAAGCATTTACTGATATTGGTATTGGCCTTTTTAGGGTAGAAAAAAGTGCGCCTGTTTTAGTCTAAAACGCTTAAAAAGTTAGTATTTTAGGCGCATAGTTGGGCAGGACAATCTTGGGAAAATTCTTACTTCTACTCCCTCGCTCATTCCCATTTCTCCTGTCTCCTGTCTCCAGTATAGCTGTCTCCTACCCCTACTAAAAGACTTTTTCAGCAAGCCCTAATTAGGGTTTGCGTATGGAAAGTCTTTTTGCTCTTTGTAGGGACCCACCCCTCGCCCCTCCCCCTCCCTGGAGGGGAAAAAGGCAGTAGGCAGTAGTTAGGACGTAGAATAAATGGGAATTACAGAGTCAGTGGCCTAAACAATAGTCAAATAGATTTTTCGGCTGCGTGCAGGGCGTGAAAATCCTCACTTTTTTAACCACAGCAACTGAAAAGCTCATACTTTTAATAGACATAATTTGCCTCAAACCAATATCAACTGGAGTTTAGACTAAATAGTTGAAGATAAAATCAAGTAAAGAATGGAAAAAATTTAGACCATCAACAGATATGGGAAAAAAAGATCGGTGAAGCAGATGGAAGAGCTGAGTAATGTTCTAACTACAAGTAATACGAATTAGTATTACTTATCTAACTTCTATAGCGGTGTATGTAAATACTACTATTGTATTGAACATAGTACAAAGCCCTGCTACATGATAGATATTTTTCACAAACCATGCGATCGCGTCTACCTTAAAGTTTGGTAGACTCGAGCGTTTGACTTTGACAGGACTTACGCAAGGACACTGTATATAGTGCATGCTAAATATAGCGATTGCGCTCCGCTTTGCGGAGCTCAGGCTATGATTTTTAGAGAGCGATCGCGAAGCTTGAGCAACTAAATCCGATAGGAATAATTGATATCTTTTGGAGGAGTTGAGTAATTTTCCAACTACAAGTAATACGAATTAGTATTACTTATCTAACTTCTACTCGTCAAATTCTTTTGTCGGCAATTATTTCAGGTAAAATCAGGCATTAAATAAAAATTATCTTGCCAAAATGCCTGATTTGAAGTTAAAATTATTCCGTAATCGAGTATATCATCTATTGGGAAATGCAAAGGATGCTGTGTTTGAACTCACTGATGCAGCGATATTCAGCCCTAGTCCTAGTTCTCTGGCCGAATTATCTTTGTCTCCTGTGTTTCGCAGAAAGTGGCACAGTGTCTACGAAGCTCTAGAGGACTGTCATCCATCACGATACAAATTGATGGAAGTTTATATCAACCAGATGGGATTAAATCAAAGACCATTATTAGTGGGAGACCATAGTGCTTGGCTGCGACCAGATGCAATTACCCTACAAGAGAGAACCTATGAACATACTCCAGGTAAAATTAAAGTAAATCAACCAATAGGGGTAGGTTTTGGATATAGTACATTGGCTTATATACCCGAAGAGTTAGGCAGTTGGGCATTACCTTTACTTGCGTGTTAGAATTAATAGTTGTGACACTGCAATCAGTAAGTTAAGTGAACAGTTAAGAAAAGTCTGTTCTTACTTAAAGAAGAGAGGTATAGTGGTTGTCGATAGTCAATATGGATGTGCGTCATGGGTCAAACAAACCGCAGATATTCCCTGCGATCAATTGATGCGGTTAAGTTCCAATAGATGTTTTTACGGTGAACCAATAGGTTATGATGGTCGTGGCCGTCCTCCCTTACATGGTGAGAAATTTAAACTCAATGACCAGCAAACCTGGAGACCAGAAGATCAAAAAATAGAAGTGGAACATCCATTGCAAGGAAAACTCCAGATTCAAGCATGGCATAAGTTACATTTTCGACAAGTATCTCATGAAAAATTATCATTAATTCGAGTCCAGCGATTAGATTCACCCAAAAGTAAGCCCCTGTGGTTAGCTTGGAAGGGAGAACAAATGCCGACTTTGATAGAAGTAGTTGAGTTTTATCTACGTCGCTTTACCATTGAACACTGGTATCGCTTTTGTAAACAAAGGTTGCACTGGACTTTACCCAACTTTGGTACTAAAGAGCAATGCGATCGATGGAGTGAGAACTATGCCCATGATGACTTGGGAGTTATGGTTAGCTCGTGAGGTAATTGTAGATTGTCCCTTACCAGGCGCAGAAATCACAGATTAAATTAACTCCCGGAAGAGCTGCCCAGGGATTTGGAGGAGTTATTGCCCTAGTTGGAACACCCACATCTGCTCCCAAACTCCGTGGAAAATCTCCAGGCTGGAAAAAAGGTCAACTTCGTCACAAAAGAAAACGATACCCGATAGTGAAAAAAGGTAAGGGTAAATTTGATAGTCAGAAAAAAAAACACAAAAAAGGTCAAATTTGCTTAATTGAGATCAAAAATGATTTCTCATATCTGTTGATGGTCTAAATTTTTTCCATTCTTTACTTGATTTTATCTTCAACTATTTAGTCTAAACTCCAGTATCAATCAATGCGCGCGATATTTAATCAGCAAACCCTAATAATTAATAATTAATTATTAATTATTAATTATTAATTGTTAAATCACCTTTGATTTGAGCCATCATTGCAGCATCATCCCAATAAGAAGATACTTGTTTAATTTTGCCATTTTCATTAATTTCAAAGATACTAATTCCTTCTGCAACTCCCTGATTACCATTTTTTCCCACTCCCTGCATCGTCCATTTAACTGCTGCTCCATTATCTACAATAAATATATTATTTGGTGTCAATTCTAGTTGGGCAAAAATCATTGATAATAGCTCAAAGAACTTCTGATAATCTGACTGCACATTACTGGGTGGTTTGTTAAACTAAGCCAGTTTGTTACCAAACCGACTCGTCTTCAGAACCGGACGTGAGACTTTCACCTCCAAATCGGCTCCTCTCTTAAACGTCCCTTTTCATGGGTACATCCCTGCCTTAATATCAACATATCGTCAACCCATAAATAACCTTCAGGCAAGTCCTGTAACTTTGGTTCTGCGTATGTCTTTTTATCTAGGGCAGTTTTAGTATCGTGGCAATGTCGGTGCAACAATTGTTTATTCTTATATGTGTTGTCACCACCTTTAGACCTTGGTTTTATATGGTCAATTTCCATAAGGTCAGTCGATCTAAAGGTTAATCCACAAGATGCGCATTTATTCTTTTGCCGTTTAAGTAGCGTTGTAACTTCTTTCCTTACGCCTGGGTATTTGCCGATTCTATTACTCCAATAACTCCAGTCGCCGTCATAAGGGGATTTATTACCTTTAACTTTTATGTGCCGTATAATGGGAACATCCGAGTGTTGGTTTAATATATACTCGCCGTCGTTAAGTACCCAATTTCTGGTTTCTTTGCAGCGAGGGAAATACTTTTTCTTTACCCATTTGGCCGACTTATTTGGATGCCTTCTACTTGCCCATCTCCATATTCTTATCCATAGGAGGTTATCTATTTTACTGAATACCTCTTTACTGACTTGTGTTGAGAAGTAGTTAGCCCATCCTCTTATTACCGGATTTAATTTAGCTATTAAAGCTTGGACCGAAGCGGTTTTATAAGAGTCACATATATCCGCTAGTTTCCGATAGTGAGTTTTAATGCTTTCGGAAGATGGTTTAATCAGCGTCTTATATCCTTGTTTGGTTGACTTAACTTTCCATTGCCTGATTGTGAATCCTAGAAAGTCAAATCCGGGTTTATTTCCTTCATATTCTTCCAAGGTATGGGCAATCTTAGTTTTTTCTGGTTTTAGTTCTAACCCTACCTGGTTTAACCATTCCTGTATAACGGTTTTAGCTTGCAACACTACTTTGATGTCTTCGTGTAGGATTACAAAGTCGAGACTCATAGCGTACCAGGGATAACGCTTGTCTGTTATCTCGCTTCTTTCCCGGAAGGGATTCCGCGAATTTATCTAGGCATTCTTCCATACCGTGTAAGGCGATGTTTGCGCTTTTGGGGTGATATTACCCCTCCCTGTGGTGTACCTCCCACAGATTCTAGGAATTGATTATTGTCAATCACTCCAGACTTTAACCATTGTTTGATTAATCGTCTATAGGGAGATTGACCTATCTTTCCTAGAAGTACATCATGGTTAATTCGGTCAAAACATTTGGATATGTCAGCATCTAACACGTATTTTGGTTTTTTGTTGATGCTAACAAAGATGGCCTGTATGGCATCATGTGTTGACCGTCCTGGTCTAAAACCATAACTATTAGGTTCAAAACGTGCCTCCCACTCTGGTTCCATACCTAACTTAACCAGGGCTTGTAACGCACGGTCGTACATCGTAGGAATGCCTAATGGGCGTTTTTCATCTTTACCTGGTTTTGGTATATAGACTCTGCGGGTGGGGCTTGCTTTGAGATAACGTGATGAGAGTAGGTTCACCAAATTTGTTCGCTGCATTGGTGGTAGATTTTTTATACCATCTATCCCGGCAGTTTTCTTGCCTTGGTTATCCTGTGTCACGCGTCTAACAGCTAGCAACCTTGCGTAATAACTTTTTAAAAGAAGTTTTTGGTATCTGTGCATCTTGCGGAGTTCGCCACGGCTGGATGCTCTGTAAATCAATTTTTGTAATTTGAATACAGATTT
>NZ_JAAHHG010000548.1 GCF_010692555.1 Okeania sp. SIO3B5
CTTATACCAATTCCCAAAAGTAATGCTATACTTGGGCAATACTTCAGCTATTAAGTAATTAACACTAGCCAAATAACTTTTTTGCTAATTTTAGCTATGTTAATGTTAATTATTATAATGTTTACTTCTCCCCCACTCCCCTACTCCCCTACTCCCCTGCTCAAGAAAGCGTAGAAAAGTTTTTGAGAAATGGTATTATTTCTCCCACATTTTTCGGATTAACTAAAATAGCAGCATCTCCAGCAACTTCTGGCAGAGATGAAATATTAGAAGTAATAACTGGAGTACCACAACCCATCGCTTCCAATACTGGAAAACCAAACCCTTCCCACAGACTAGGAAAAACCAGAGCGATATCAATTATCAATTATCAATTATCAATTATCAATTATCCATTATCCATTATCCATTATCCATTAATCAACCAAGGTTGTACTCGATCCAACCCTGATCAAAAATTAATTCGTAAATGCGGTTATGAATTTTTAGCAAGCCATTTTGCTTTATTGCTAGTCCTGACAAACATAATTCTTTTTGTACTGGAATATCTAAGCTTGCTATCTCTTTTTGCTCCCATAATTGTTGATAAATTGTGAGAAGTTGGGTTTTGTTTGGACTGTAAAGAATGCGATCGCGAATGGTTTTTAAATGCTCTGGTTCATCTTGAACTTCCCAATTTGTCAGAATTTTTTCTTGTACTAGGTTCTCTATCCATTCTGTTTCACCATTAACAGGAATAGGTGTTTTTGAATCACGAATAAACCGACATAGTTTTTGAGTTAAAAAAGGCTGTCCTCCCGTCCAGTTTAATATTTCTTGAAGAACAGTTTGAGGATTACTAACTTTTTCAGCTATTCCAAATAATAAAGGTTGTGCTTCATGTCGTTTAAAGCTTTCTAATTCTATTGCTTGACCGATATTAAAAGGAGTTCTCCTAATATCAGTCATTAATTCAGAAGGAGTTGCTACACCAAACAAGGCAAAGGTGAGATGCTGATATCTAGATTTTGGATCGATCATTCGTTGATTGTAGCAAGACCGAATCAGGGCAAAAAAGCTATCCACCGGAATTTTTAAGCCTAAAATACTATCAATTTCATCAATAAAAATGAAGACTTTTTTGGGAGTTTGACTTTCATTATTATTCAGTTCAACTAATAAAATATCTTGCAGAAATCTATCGAATCTTTGTAACGGAGAAATATCTAATCGGTCATTCCACCAAGCTTTTAAATTAACTGTGGTTAGTAAATCAAAACTGTACAATAAATCGACAGCTAATCCTTTATACCATTGTTCTATCGTTACATTTTCATCAGCGATGCGGGTTAAATCTATCGCAGCACAATGATATCCTTCATTGTTAAAATGGTGCATCATCTTCACCATGAGACTAGATTTACCCATTTGTCGGGAGTTCAAAATATAACAAAACTCACCTTTTTTTAAAGCTTGATAGAGAGTGCGGTCTGCTTGTCGGACTACATAAGTAGGAGCATCCATCGACAAACTTCCTCCTACTTGATAATCAAAATTAGAGCTAGGTTCGGCAGTTTTTAGTAGATCATTTTCAAAGATAAGTTCTGCTTGAGTTTCTTTGAGAACTTCTAAGGTTTGAGACAGTTCTTTTGTGCGTTCTTCGACTCTTTTTTCTAGGGTTTTATACAGTCTGGAATTGTCAATGGAAATTGCAGCTTGAGCGGATAATATTTTTAATAATTCAACTCTTTTTGTTGTGAATGTGTCTGTAGTTAAATTATTTTCTAAATAAACAATTCCTCTTAATTGATTTTGATGAATTAATGGAATACAGAGAATGGATTTGCTTTTTTTGGCAATAATATAAGGGTCATTAATAAATTGTCCTTCGTTAGCTGCATCTTTGAGAACGATATTTTCTTGACTCCGGAGTACATAATTGATAATCGTGGTTGGTAAAATCGGAATTGATGTTTCTGAGTCTACAAACTCGATAGGAATTGATTGTAAAGTTATCACTTCATCGCTATCTATTCTTCCTTGAGCTTCAATAACCCAACTCTCTTCGCGATCGAGAATTAAAAAGCCTGTTTGTGCCCCGGCATTTTCAATCGCAATTTTCATTAAATTGTGTAGAAGTTTTTCCAGATTAATTTCATCAGAAATTGCTTGAGATGCTTTAATAACTGTTGTTAAGTCGAGAATTTCTCCATCAGAACCAGAAGTAGAAATGGTTGTACTAAGACCTTTTGATTTTTTTTCATTTACTACTCCTAATAAATACTGAGGATATTCCTCTTCTAACTGTTTAACTTTAGCTTTAGCACCCCAACGGATGTAACAATGATGGGCATTTCTGAGGTAAAATTGACCGATTTTTTTTCTGTCAAGGGCGAAATAAAACTCTGCTGCTCGTTCGTAAGCTAAAGCTTCTTCGTGGATAAATTCATATTTTTCTGCTCCTTCAATGGCGCGATCGTACAGTTCTTCTGCTTGCAAAGTTTGTCCTAAAATTCGTGCTTTTTCTGCTTCGACTAAATCGTATTTGTGCTGGAAATTTTCTCGGCAATGTCCAGTCCATATTTTCATATCCTCTTGATTTTTTTCTACTTGTTCTAGTAATTGTTTTTGTTTAGTTGGCTCTGAATTATGATAATTAGCCAAGAAAGTAAGAGAAGAATAGAAATTATGTTGAGGTGCTGGTAAATATTTTGAACAACCACCATAATTATATTTTTGAGCTTTGATCGAATAATCAATCGCCCTATCATATTCCTTGAAAAAGTAAAGTAGAAATGTTTTGGCAAAATAAGTGATAAATAACAACCATATATTTTTACTCTTATTCCAATTATCTAAATAAGATTCTTCTGCCAACAAGGAATCGCCAATGACAATAAAATGTTTCGAGTTATTAATTAAATTGTTTACTATTTGATGACATATATTTGTGTAATTAGTACAATACTCTATGTGGAAATTCTTAATTAATTGAAGATACTGGTCTCCTTTTTCCCAGATACTTTCTAGACTATATCCTCCAAATAAACTCATCAAATGATAACTAATGAAACAGTAAGAAGCATAAGGATAATCTCCTACATATATACCTTTTTGAAAGCCATTAAGGCATTTTTTTTGTACTTCAGTATTTATCAGATATTGTTTCCAATGCCATAAACATCCATGATAGATATGGATGACTAAAGGTTCTAATGAAGATACATTATATTTTTCTTGCAACTTCAGAGATAATTGTCCAAATTGATATCCTAATTCAGTATCTTCGGAGGAAGAAGGTAAGAAGAAAAGAGCATAAAAAACATAGCTACCAGCAGCTTGAGGTGGATTACCGTATTGAATACATAGATTAATCATAATTAGTACAATCAAAGGCTCTAAAGGCGAATTTGTACTAGCTAGAAGAGGTATCATCCGTTGTGAGATTACAATAGCTGAAATTTTATAAGGATCTGTTAGTTGTGGAAGATCGACTAAATCCTTAATCTGTTTATCTTTTAAAAGAAATTTTAAACGCTTATATTCTTGGTGACTTCTTTTTTTTATTTCATCTTCATCTTGAGGTAGATATATGTCTATTTTGGGTAATGCTAAAGCTTTGACAAAATTTTCTATTGCTTTTTGTTGGTTAAGATCGGACAGATAAGACAAACTTTTGATTTGATATATCTTCACTTTGTCGAGAGTATCATAATTTTTACTTAGCAAAACATCAGAGTAATCTTGAACCTTTAGGTAATCAGCCGTTAAATAAAGAACTTCTAAGAATTCTAGATGAATTTCAAATATTAATGAACCTTGGTAATTCCATTGGTTAAAATTTAAAAGTTTTATACCAGTTTCTAGATACTTTAATGCCGTTTCATAAGCAGTCGATGCTTTGGCTTTTTTTCCAGCTTGAAGATTTAATTTGGCTAACCCATCTTTTTCTAATTGATCAGTAATTAAGTCCAAACCTTCATTAAGTTGATTAACAATATCAAAAATATTATTCTGTAACTCATCCTCTTTATTCCGAGCATCTTTAATATTTTTCAGTAACAAACGACCTACTTGTAGATGAACTTGCTTTTTTTCTGTTTCTGGAATCAAAGAATAAGCAGCTTGTTGTACTCGGTCATGTAAAAATTTGTAGGGAATAAATGTAGAATACTGAGATGAGATATCTGAGTTATTTGATGATTCTTCTGAATTCCAAAGCAGAGGAACTTTATAATTATTGTCTAGAGGAATTATTAAACTTTCATCTAAGGCAGACTGTATTTCTTTAGCTGTAACTATTTGAGATTTATTATTAACGATTGAAAGAATTTCTAAATTAAAATGGTTTCCAATACAAGCCGCTAATCTGAGAACTTGTTGAGTTTTTTTATCCAACTTTTCAATTTTTCTGACCATCAAGTCAACTACGTTATCGGTAATAGATACATTTTCAATTTCGTCTATATTCCACTGCCAATAACTTTGTTGATTATCTTTTGATTGATGAGAGTTAAATACTAATAAATTTTCTTGGTATAAAGAATAAAGCAGTTGAGTCAGGAAAAAAGGATTGCCTCCAGTTTTTTTTGCAACTAATTCAGCTAAAGGTTTAGTAATTTCTGTTGAGCAACTTAGGGTATCAGCAATTAATTGATTAATATGATGAATTTTTAAGGGGTAAAGGGTAATTTCATTAACTGGTACTTTTGCTTGCTTAATTTTCTCTAAAGTGTGCATTAGAGGATGAGTAGAACTAACTTCATTATCTCGATATGCTCCAATTAACAGAAAATATTGGTTATCTGAATCTAATATTAATTGCTCAATTAAGTTGAGAGATGCTAAATCTGCCCATTGTAAATCGTCAATAAAAATTACTAAAGGATGTTCTTTTTGACAGAAAACACTCAAAAATCTTTGAAATAATAAATTGAACCTATTTTGACTTTCCGTAGCTCCCAATTGTTCGACTGGAGGTTGTTGCCCAATTATTTTTTCCAGTTCAGGAATTACATCAATAATAATTTGACCGTTATTTCCCAGAACTGCTAAAATTTTATTTCTCCAAGTTTTTAGAGTTATATCCGGTTCGCTTAGGAGTTTACGGATTAAGTCTTGAAAAGCTTGAGAAATTGCTGAATAAGGAACATCTCTCTGCAATTGGTCAAATTTACCACTAATAAATTTTCCTCGTTGCTTTATAATGGGTTTGTGAATTTCATTGACTAAAGCTGATTTACCAATTCCTGAATAACCAGAAATCAAAATCATTCCAGTTTTTCCCAGACTTACTTGCTCAAATGATGTTAAAAGTTCCTCGACTTCTTGTTCTCTACCATAGAGTTTTTGAGGAATCTGAAACTTCTCAGCAATATCTTGACTTCCTAAAGGAAACTCAGAAATTTTTCCTAAAGTCTTTAATTTATATAGACAGGTTTCTAAATCTGCTTTAATTCCCAAAGCACTTTGATATCTTTCTTCTGGAGTTTTAGCTAATAATTTGCTGACGATATTTGACACAGCTAAAGGAAGGTCAGGAATTAGTTCATGTACTGGTAATGGTTGTTGTGCAATATGACAATGAACTAGCTCCATAGGATCGGTTGTTTCAAAAGGAAGTTTATTGGTTAAAAGTTCATAGAAAGTTACCCCAAGGGAATAAAAATCACTGCGATAATCTACACCTCGATTCATTCTCCCTGTTTGTTCCGGGGCGATATATGCTAAAGTTCCTTCTAATTGATTGGGGGGAAGAACTTTCAGAAATTCTTGAGATAAACGGCTAGAAATTCCAAAGTCAATGATTTTTAATTGTTCTGTTTGGGGGTTATAGACAATGTTGGAAGGGTTAATGTCTTTGTGAATAATATTAGCAGTATGAATTGCAGCTAAACTCTCAGTTGTCTTAATGGCAATAGTCAGAAAGTTTTCTAAGGTTAATTGACTTATGTTTAGTAATAATTTTAGAGATTGACCGCCAAAGTCTTCTAAAAGCATGACTAAACTCTTCTCATATCTTTGTAAATCGTAAGCTTTAATAATGCTATCTAAATTCAAGGAACGAGTAATTTCATATTCTTGTTTATAACGGGTTAGTTCTGAAGCTGTAGGATAATTTTCTTTGAGGATTTTCAGAATGATAGGTTGATTATCTGGTTTTAATAAACCTTGATAAACTAAGGAATTAGCACTTTCATATATTCGCTTAGTAAGCTTATAATTAGTTTCCATAATCCTTTAATGAGTCAACTATAATTTAAGTATATCAGGACTTACGCAACAACAGTAATTGTAGTGGTAATATCTGTAATAATGACCAAATTATGCACCTACAAAGGATTATTTACACAAACAATGCCTATAGAGTAAGGGTTTTACCTCTTATAGCGGTTTTCAGTCTGGTGAGGTACATCAACGATCCCCCTAAATCCCCCTTCTCAAGGGGGACTTTCAGTTCCCCCCTTCTCAAGGGGGGTTAGGGGGGATCTTTAGCGGTGTACCTCACTAACCTGGGAAATGCTATATATAGAATCCGGGTAATTAGTTATCGTATTAC
>NZ_JAAHHG010000549.1 GCF_010692555.1 Okeania sp. SIO3B5
TAATCGTCCCAAAATACTAGCTTTTTGAGCATGAAGAGCTGAAACAGGCAGACTTTTTCAAGGCCCCAAAAAGGCACTTGTCTTTATATATCAATGCTTTTAGATTTATTCAGCAAGCCCTAATTATTTAATTATTAACCCATATTCCGCACCACAAAATGTAGTATAGAATCAGGAGTCAGGAGTCAGGAGACAGGAGACAGGCGTAGTGGCGTGTCAAGACTAAAATTGTGGGTTAGGAGCGAGCAACCTTGGAGACCTCCCCCTCCTCCCCCTCCTCTGCTAACTGGCTATTGTTTATTGAATAAATATTCATACAAATTTTATGATATTGACAAATGATTTGATTTGTGCAGGTAGCTAATAACGGTTGATTTTGACTATGAAGGAAAGCCTAATTATATAAACTTTTACACAAAGTTTAATAAGTCATACCAGCCAATCTCTTACGTCTTGATTATGTAGATAGTCAACAGATGGAAGAGGAATATAATGGACTTTGCTTTAACCGAAAGGGGCAATTCCGATCTGGTTTGTCAGTTTTGGCAGCAATGGAATGAACATAGAGAAGTGCTATATCGGTGCTGTCTCAGGTTAATGAACTCTAACCAAACGGATGCGGAAGATGCTCTGAGTCGGGCAATGCTGAAAGCTTGGGAAAAGGTACAAAAGTTCGAGGGGAAAATTACTAATTTTAGGGCCTGGTTGATACAGTTGACTCGTAACCTCTGTATTGATATTTGTCGAAAACATTCTCGGGGGGCTACAGGTGTTGAAAATATTGAATGGGTTGGCGATACTGAGGAGATGGGTATGGCCTCTTCGGTGAAGTCGCCAGAGAGTTGTCTGGAGAGAGAGGAGAGGTGTATTGAGATTCGACGGGCGATCGCTGATTTACCGGAAACGTTGCGGGGGACTTTTATTTTACATTTTTATGAAGAGCTTACCCATACAGAAATTGCGGAACGGCAAGGGATATCTTACACCAATGTATGCAGGCGGATATGTTTGGCTAGAAAAGAGCTGAAAAAAAAGTTGAGCAGCTATTTTCAAGGGACGGGGGAGAAAGTAAGTGTTACAGCAAGGGGAGGTCGAAAATTGTCTACTCCCAGGAAAAATCAGGAAAAGCAGGACAGAAGTGAGTCGGAAGAAAAGAAAGGGTATGAGACGGGAACTAAACAAGAACGCGCTACATTCGATCGCCATTCTATTTCTCCATCACCCCACCTTCCACAGCTGGCTCCCCTCCTGGGAGGGGCGGGGGTGGGTTGGGTTAGGGGTGGGTTCCCATTACAAGAAGAGGTGGTAGAAATAGAAAAGTCTGAGTCTGTGGATATTTCTGTGGAGCTAGGGGATAATTTAGGTCAGACTATTCAGGAAACAGCAACAGTATCGGTAGAAGTAGAGAGCGATCGCTTAGTTGAGGTAGAAGAGCAAGAGTGTGTGGAGAGTGCTGTCGAGTCAAGGGAGCAAGTTGTTCAGGAGATTCAGGGGAACGCTACAGAATTAACAGAAGTAGAGTGTGTCGAGGTATTTGAAGTAGAACAAGATGGGTGTGTCGAAAGTTCGGTGGAGTCATATCAAATTCGGAGAATTACTATATCTAAGTCATTGCAGCTGAAACGGAGTGGAAGAAAACCATCTCAGGGGTTTAGGAGATTGCTTCCTATGGTGGAAATGACAACTGTTGAACGAGATTTTGTATCAAAGCATAATAGATATTTCGAGAAAATCAGTAATTTTATTCAACCATTTCTGGGAACTGGAAGAAATAGTTACCAGAAAAATCTTTTTTTGTACCACCCACTCTCTGAAAAAATCTCTTCCTTTTTGTCTGTTGTCTGTTGCTTATCAACTGACAGCAAAAGTTCCCAGAAAAAATGTTTTGTCTGTTGTTTATCTAGGGAGCAGACGCGATGGTTGAGACCGTATGTTATGTGGACGAGTTTGACAGGGGATAATACTAACTCTGGGTTAATATCTCGGTTAATGGGAGAGGTGAAACTTTTCCCTCGTGTTTGGAGTACATTGAAGGGTATTCAGTGGATTTGGCATAGATCGTTGATGGATACAGGGGGGTAATGTCTCTGGTGTGCTGTAGTCTTGTTGCCTCTTTACCAAAATTGCGTGAGAGGTTGATTTGGTGTGGCGATCGAGCGTTGACTGATTGAGAAAAGGTAGAACAGTATTCGTTGAGAGTTAACGCAGTCGTTGAGACGGTTTGGTTGGTAAGTTCTATAGTGAATGAGATTATGTTCAGTGGTGGAGTTAGACATGCGATTAACTAAATATGGGTCAACATATCGGTGACTTGGCGTGCTCTTATTTTAGCCTTATAGTTAGTTGTTTATTATAGGTTGTTCTCCGGGAGAATGGATTGGTAGTTGAAGGAGACAGGGGGGTAAAGTCTCAGGAGTGGCGGGGTAAAATTGCTAGTACGATCAAGGTTGTAGGATCGGTTGTATATGTGACTATTGCCAAGACGCGTTGAGGTTGGGTTATATTGTACAACTTGCTTCACCAAGTGATGTTAGCGGTGAAAATAGTTTGCTGTCGGGTGGTCATGCTCTAGATGTGGGTATTGATGCATCACAATAGATCGAAAGTTTATCAAATAAATGCTGTTTATAGTCCGTCAGATTTCAGTAGTGCCAGCGTCTAATAGATAAGCAAATAAATTGTGAGTGATAAAAATCTTCACCAATATAATTTGCGTCTCTAATAGTGTAGAAAATTGTGTCAACTATGCAAATGGAAGAACGAATGATTGAAACTAAGTCCCGCACTTTCCTACCTGTGTTCTTATGGCTGGGAGCTGTCTTGCTATCGTGTTTGTTGAGTCTTGCTGGTCCAATGTCGTCTGCGTCCGCAAACAATAATTATTATTGTCAAGTGGAGAGCAAGCCTGACTGTGATGTCACCATATCAACGAGTGATTCCCTGTATGCGGCCATTGCGAAGGACATTGACGATATAGAAATTTCCCTTGATAACGTGGATAGTTTTCGAGCGGCGCATGTGATAGTCACCCCGTATGATTTGGAGTATGATATCGAAGCAGGTGAAGACCTGGATGTTGATTTAGAGGTGGAAGGTGTCGGAGCCATCACGGTGTTCAACGACAGCGACAACTCCGGAACCAAAGTGGAGATTGATATCAAGAGTATCTAAGTTTAAATAATTAACTATTCGTTGTCGAAGTACTGATGTACTCGTGGCGGGATTATTAAGAAAGAATAGTGGTGTCTAGGTTCCCGCCCATGATAATGGCGAATGGTTGAAACATGGGTAGTCCTGAGAAAATCCAGGATCATCAGAACAGGAATATGATTTGATGTGATTAGCAGGTAAAGGGGCTATTGCCTCTTACCCAACCCTTTCTAAATTCAACCCTCTCAACTCCACTCCTAACCCTAATCAACCAACGGCGAGCGTATTCCTCAATGCGACTCGCCGTTGCATTTTGCTCGTAAAGTCGAGAAACCCGCTCAATAAACCGTTCCACTGCGTCTTTCTTATCTATTCATCATAATTACCTCCCTAGTAGTTGAACCAGTTTTTTCCCAAACTAAATTATTGAGCTGCTAGCCAAACTTAAGGCCGAGAGGTGCGATCGCTCTCCCCCATCTTTAGCTATAATATTCATGGCATCTGTTATTTCTCCCACATTTGGCTATTACCTCGGAGCTTTTGTGCCAGAAGAAAAGGAAGGAACTGTGGGAGGCAAAACTATTGCTGTGACTAAATTTTAGAGGGGTGAGAACGCCTTAACTTAACAGGGTAACTGCCATGCATCCATAAGTCCAATTATTTGTCAACCCTATAAATCTCATATAAATGGTACTCAGTTTTCTACTATTCGAGGTGTTCGCTCTGAGTCAATCCGTGAATACCTCTTATCTGTCTTTGCCGATATCTCCTATTTGAGATGAGTGAAAGCCTCATTCTCTCGTTACCTTCTAAACAGTTACCTTTTTTTTGTCAAAAATTGCGCTGTGAGATCGTCTTATAAATAGAGCGACAGAGGACAGAACATCAAATTTTGTCCAAAGTCCAAATCGTCTTATAAGTGTGCAAGAAAAATCTCAGTCTGAATTTATCACTCGTTATAGGAAGAGTACTTAGTCCTTGTGATTCCAATAATGGAGTAACTCTTACTGGGGTGAAAGCTGAAATTAGCTTGACACAAATAGTCTAAACTTGTTGATTTAGTTTGAAGTCATGAAAAAAATCTGTAGCCTATTACTTGTCTTGTGTTTCTGTTTCTTGGGAATAGCTGTTTCCCCCAATAATGCATTTGCTGAAGATTTCTGTAATGTGGAGGTGCTTGATGAAGGAGCATGTTACTACCCAGATATTTGTTATGAGGGTTCACCTACTTTCTTTAAAGAAGGTTTTGACAGTTTTTTGGAACACACTACAGGTTCTCTCAGAATAGGCCGACAATCTGAAGCAACACTAACACCAGCACGCTCGCCTGTCGAGGGACCAATAAAACCCAAAGCATTTAACTCAGATCTACCAGCTCTTCCCAGTAAAAACGACTTTGACAATCTTATAAATCTTTCAGATTTCCTTCTTTCAGTTGAACCGGCAGATCCCAAACGGCTAATTAGTTTTGACTTTCACAATCTTCAAAACCGACAACATTATTATCTCTCGACTTCAATTGATGAGGTTACATATATGGAATATGATGTATCTTTTCCCTGTCTGAATGCTAATAATCCTCCCCCAGTTAAAGTTAATAGTGATCAAGGAAATGTAGTCGTGGGAAGTATACTACCAGAAGATCAAGATAAAAAGCTTAAAGCTGAAATATACGTTGTCGATCAAACAGGGAAAGTCATAGAGAAAGTTTCCTTGTCTTTCCTATACGATGGTGAGAAAATAAAATCATCCATAGAAAAACCGCTTCCATCTAACATCTGCTTCATACAAAAGCAAGGTATTGACCCTCAATATGGTAATATTTTCGACCTTGAAATTCACAATGATCAATGCCCTGATTAAAATTCGCAATGATCAATAATTTTAACTAATATCCGAAAATTATAACAGCTAATATCTGAAAACAGAGCTAAACATTAATAAAAAAAACCTAGCTATGTTTTCAAGATCAGCTGTTAGTTACTGGATCTGGGAATGGCACGCTTGTTAAGGCTCAAACCTTGAACTGATGAGGAGTGTGGTGGGTGTAGTGAAAAAGAAGGTACATATCACGGCGCTGAATAGAGCCTCATCAACTGTTATTTCTCCCGCATTTTTCGGGTTAACTAAAATAGCTGCATCTCCAGCAACTTCTGGCAGGGATGAAATATTAGAAGTAATAACTGGAGTACCACACGCCATCGCTTCCAATACCGGAAAACCAAACCCTTCCCACAGACATGGAAAACTAGAGCGATCGCTTGACTAATTATTTTGGGTAATTCTGCTCTAGGAAGATCATACAGAATGTTTAAGTAAACAGTGTTTAGACAGACGCATTCCTAGTACTGAGCAGTTGCGCCAAGAGTTATCAGCATGGAATCAAGAGCGTAATCAAACTGCTAGTAAAGTGATTTGGCATTTCTCCACTGATGATGCTAGAGTCAAACTCCAACATCTTTATCCTGTGTTTGAAACTGTCGCACATTGATAAATAGGCTGTTTTGAGCTACCTATTGAAGAGCGAACGCCTGTTTTGAGCTGCCTATTGAAGAGCGAACGCCTGTTTTTGACTGTCTATTGAAGAGCGATCGCTTGTCAGTCCAATAGTCACTTTTGGCTGACTATTCTATTGCACCATTTTAGATGAAACAGTCCACTAGACTGACTTTTGACTTTTGAGTTAAATCTAATGCTTTTAACTTGAAAATTCTTAATTCATGACTTTTGACTTTTGAATTGAATCTAATGCACCATTTTAGATGAAACAGTCCAGTAGTAGACTGACACAGCTAAAACTGTGCACTCTTATTTTTGTTTCTAGGTGTCTTTTTCTCCCCACCCTCCCCACACTTCCCACACTCCCCACCCTCTCCATATTAGGGTTTGCTGAAAAAGTCTTATGGGTTAGAACGCTATTGGTAGGTGTTTTTTTCTCCCCACCCTCCCCACACTTCCCACACTCCCCACCCTCTCCATCTAATGCACCATTTTAGATGAAACAGTCCAGTCAGTTATGCGCTAGTAAAACGACCGCTTTTTCATCTCCTTGTAGTAGACTGACACAGCTAAAACTGTGCACTCTTATTTTTGTTTCTCGGTGTCTTTATCTCCCCATCTCCCCATCTCCCTATCTCCCTATCTCCCTATCTCCCTATCTCCCCATCTCCCCATCCCCCCATCCACCCATCTCCCCATCTCCCCACCCTCCCCACACTCCATCCCCCCACTCCATACACCCACCCCCCCTCCACCACACCACCCCCTCTCCCCACACCCCATACCTACCCACCAACAACCTTATCTGTGATGCCCGTCGCAGCGAGTGTCAAA
>NZ_JAAHHG010000055.1 GCF_010692555.1 Okeania sp. SIO3B5
GACACGGGGACACGGGGACACGGGGACACGGGGACACGGGGACACGGGGACACGGGGACACGGGGACACGGGGACACGGGGACACGGGGACACGGGGACACGGGGACACGGGGACACGGGGACACGGAGATTATGGTTTCTGCATTTGTAGGGGCGAATACCATTCGCCCTCCCCATAATATCATGTCCGGATAAGAGCGTGATGAAAAAACTTATCATGAGTGCTTCAACAGAAAATCTTTCTATTTTCCTTACTCCTCTGCTCCTCTGCTCCCTTACTCCCCTACTCCCTACTCCCCTACTCCCTACCATTTTCTACACTTTAAAAAAGGATTAAATTCTAATGTTTTCTCAAGAATTAAAAGGAAAAGTGGCACTGGTGACAGGAGGTTCATCAGGTATAGGTAAAGCAAGTGCGTTAGCATTAGCTAGAGCAGGAGCAACTGTTGTTGTCGCTAGTCGGCGAACCGTTGAAGGAGAGCAAACTGCACATGAAATACATGAAAGAGGTGGTGATGCCATCTTTATCAAAACTGACGTATCAAAGTCTAGCGATGTAAAAGCATTGGTAGAAAAAACGGTGGATACCTTTGGTAGCCTAGATTATGCTTGTAATAATGCTGGTGTTGTCATGATGGGAACACTTATTGAGACATCAGAAGAGGATTGGAATCAAATCGTTAACGTGAATCTTAAAGGAACTTGGTTGTGCCTCAAATATGAAATTCAAGCAATGCAAAAACAGAGTAAGGGGGCGATCGTGAATATAGCTTCTGGTGCCAGTATAGTTGGCGGTGCTGGCTATTCTATATACTCAGCTAGTAAAGGAGGGGCGATCGCTTTGAGTAGAGCTGCAGCGCTAGAGTATGCCAAATCTCGCGTCCGCATTAATGCTATCAGTCCTGGCCCTACAAAAACCTTGATCTGGGACAGTCTCCCTTCAGACATATTAACCCAATTTGAAGCACAACTACCTATTGGACGTATAGGTGAACCAGAAGAAATTGCTGAAGCAGTTGTCTGGCTTTGTTCTGATAAAGCCTCGTTTATTACAGGTCATAATCTAGTAATTGACGGAGGATATACTGCTCAGTAAAAGCATTATATAAGGATTTCACAAAATCATTGTCAAACACTAGTTGTAGTGTAATATCATGTCCGGATAATCAGTGATAAAAAAACTTTATCTCTTCTAATCTTTTCTTCCCTTCTGCCTTCTGCCTTCCTTCCTCCAAAGTGTAAATATTCGGTAGTCCTGCATGGTAATGGTAGAAGATATATATTTTTTAATTTCTCCCACACTCCCAATCCCCCAATCTCCCAATCTCCCAATCTCCCCATCTCCCAATCTCTCAATCTCCCCATCTCCCCATCTCCCCATCCCCCCACACTCTCTCTACCATTACTATGCACCACCACCAATATTCAACCGGACATGATATAACCCACATTCCGCACTTCAATTTGTCTCATTAAAAGTAGTATATGAATCTGTAGCTTGGTAGGTATTTATACTATGCAAATCATCTCAATACTTTTTTCGTTCATCAAATTCCGAGTAAATAATTTACGCATAAATACTTGCTTGATCGTGTACTTGATCGCGGCAGCTATGATTTTCTTCTAAAATTCTGTCTCCTGTCTCCCCCTCCTGGGAGGGGCTAGGGGTGGTTTGGGAGGGGGAGGGGTTAGGGGTGGGTGGTCTCCTGACTCCTTCTTCTATACTACATTTTGTGGTGCGGAATGTGGGATATAAGGTGTGTTGCAACACATTCTACAGTTAGAGTTCCTGCGTAAGTCCTGTATATTTACGATCACGAGACTTCTTGAATGACTGATCCCTCAATAGGAATTTCTATAATAAATTCTGTGCCTTGTCCCGGTTGAGAAATACACTTCAACTGTCCTCCATGTTGATCAGTAACGATTTGGTAACTAATAAACAACCCCAGTCCAGTTCCTTGGCCAATCGGTTTAGTGGTAAAGAACGGTTCAAATACCCGTTGGCAAGCGATGTCGCTCATTCCTATCCCATTATCAGCAATGCGAATTATAGCAATTTGTGCGTCTCGCACCTCAGTAGTAATCAAAATTTCGAGGTAATTTCCAGTCTCCGAAGTTGTTAAAGCATCGATCGCATTGCTGATAATCTGTAGGAATACTTGATTTAGTTGACTGGCCCAGCAGTTGACTAGGGGTAATTTTCCGTAGTTTTTGATTATAGCAATTTCTGGATGGGAGTGATTAGCTTTGAGCCGATGTTGCAAAATCATTAAGGTATTCTCTAATCCTTCGTGGATATCTACCTCCTTCATGTCTGATTCATCAAGGCGAGAGAAGTTCCGCAAACCAAGAATAATTTTACTAATGCGATCGCTCCCTGTTTGCATAGAATCAAACAATTTTCCTAAGTCCTCACACAAAAATTCTGGTTCTAACTCTTCTAATTTCTCTTCTATGACTGAATTAGAACTGGAAGAGTTTTGTTTGTAAATATCGAGCAGCTCAAGTAAGTCGTGGAAATATTGGCGAGCATGAGTGATATTACTAGAGATAAACGTGATGGGATTGTTAATTTCGTGGGCAATTCCTCCGACCATTTGTCCCAAAGCAGACATTTTTTCTGTTTGGATCAATTGAGTTTGAGTGTGTTGCAATTTAAGCAGGGTTTGCTGTAAGTCTAGGTTTTTCTCCTGAAGTGCTTGAGTTCTGTTTTTGACTTGGACTTCCAGATTGGAGTTGTATTCTTCTAGATTCTTATAAAGTCTGGCGTTTTCTATGGAGATTGCAGCTTGGGTCATAAGTAGATGGAGGACTTTTATGCGGTCTGGAGTAAATGCTCCTGTAGCGAGGCTGTTTTCTAGAAGAAGGAGAGCAAGAAATTTTCCTTGCTTGATGATAGGAGTACACAATAGACTTTTTGGCTGGTTTTCTAGCAGGTATGGATCTCCAGCGAAGGTAGTTTCTGTTTCAAACTGATTGATAAGTATAGTTTGTTGAGTCTGTTTGACAGTGTTGATAACAGTATGGGGTAAACTTTTAGTTGGATCGTCGAAATGTGTGATGCATGAGTCATAGTTGCCACTCAGGCATTGAATAGGAATTTCCCAATTACCAGAGTTGTTCAAAACTAAAGTTCCTTTGTTTGCTCCAGCATTTTCCATGAGGATGTGCATCAATTTATCAAGCAACGTATTTAGTTCGATTTCTTCTGATATAGTTTGGGAAGCTTTGATAATAGTGTAAAAGTCGAGGTTTTTGCTAGTTTTGCTGGTGATTGAAGATATAGTTTTTGTGATGTCAAGTTTTGTTATTTCTGGTGTTTGGGTGCGAATAATTAACTTGGAGTGGCGTTCTTCTAAATCTTTGATTTTGGCAGTAGCACCCCAATTAATATAGCAGTAATAGGCTTCCGTCATGTAGGTTTTGGCTACTTTTTCTCTGCCAAGAGACAGATAAAATTCTGCTGCTCGTTCGTTGGCGATCGCTTCTTCATGAATGTACTCGTTTTCTGAGGCTCCAGAAATTGCTTTTTCGTAGTAGTTTGCTGCTGTTTCATTTTCACCTAAAACTCTGGCTATTTCTGCTTCTACTAGGTCGTATTTGTGTTGGAAATTCATGGGGGCGTGCTGTGCCCATGTTTTCATTTGTTTTTGGTTAGCTCTAACTTTTTTGAGGTATTGTTGCTCTATTAATAATTTTTGACTGTTGTCGCTACCCGCCAACCAACTTAAAGAACTATAAAAGTTATAGACTGCCAACATAACTTGCCCCTGTAGATTTGTCAAATGCTCTTCTAGTAAATCCAAAGTTTTTGCCCCATTTATGCGGTCGCCAAACAAGTAACACAAAAATAACTTTGACAAATATAAATAAGCTATTCCTGTATAGTTTTTCACTCCCACCATAACTGATAAAATTTCAGATTCATTCAGAAACTTCCCATTTAAGATGCAAGGTGTTTCAGAAATTTTCACAATATTTGCTACTGTTTGAGCCCAGATTTTTATTAGATCTTCATTAAAACTCTGTTTGTAGTCTCTCACAAACTTGAGATATTTAGACTGTTCTTGCGCTACCCAATCTAAAGGCTTACCTACGGAAAATATGTTAATTGAGTAATGTAAAGCTGAATAACCAGCATATTCTATGTCTCCTGACTCTATCCCTGATTTTATCCCTTCTATAAATGGTTCTAACGTAGATGTTATATGTTCTTTCCATTCTCTGACAAAACTGTTAAAAAGTAGATAAATTTTAGATTTGATTTCTTGGGCATTAAATTTTTCCAATAGTTTTAAAGCCAGTTTCCCAAATAGATGTCCTGTAGGAATATCTCCAAATATCGTACACAATAACATTCCATACATACAATATCCATAAGCAGATAAAGCAGAATTTCCATGTTTAATTGACAAAACCACAATTTTAAATACAACCAGTGGATACAAACTAGGATTAGCTGCAAAAGCTGCTGGTACAATACTCACCAAAATTCTCATGGCTGCCAGTTTTGCTGGATCTGTCATTATTGCATAGTCTGCCAACTCTTCAATAGTCTTATTCCCGATTATGAATTTCGTCTTCACAAAGCTCCCTGTTACATCCAATTGACTTATCTTTTGAGGAAAACAAATATCAAGTTTTTTCAACGCTGATAATGCAATATCTATAGCTAACTGTGGTTGATTCTGAGATAAATAATATGGAATTTGTAACTCATCAATCTTCACTCGTTCCATATTACTTTGAATCTTAGACAAAAGTAGTTCCGACAATTGTTGTGCCGATTCAAAGTTCACATTCAAATATTCAACTTCCAGTGTCTCAAAATAAATATCCCGCGTCAATTTATAATGACTCTCCCAACTATCTTTTGGTAACAACTCTAACCCTACATTTAAATATTTACCTGCAGCCTTATAAGCCGTAGATCTTTTGGCTTTTTTCCCTGCCCATAAATTTAATTTTAGCAACCCTTCTTTTAACTCTTTTTCTGTGATTAAATCACGCCCTATATTCAACTGATTTACAAGATCAAATATGTTCTCTTCTATTTGTTCAGATGGTATACTTTTCCACAACAACTTACCGATTTGTAGATGAATTTTTTTTCTATTTTCTTCAGGAATAAGTGAATATGCTGCTTGCTGCACTCTGTCATGCAAAAAACGATAACTTACCCTAGATTCATCAAATAATAATTCTTCGGCATTGTCAGTTTCTGAAAATAATAAGGGAATTTTATAATCCTGAGTCAGTGGTAATATTAAACCGTTTTGTAAAGCACTCCATAAATCTTTTGCTGTCTGAGTTGCAGATTTTTCATTAACAACCGCCAACACATCTAAACTAAATTTATTACCAATACAAGCTGCTAGTTTTAAAACTTTTTGGGTAGTTGTTGATAGTTTTTCAATATTCCTAGCAACTAATTCTACTACTCCTAAATCTGCTATTCCAAAACTTTGAATTTCTTCAATATTCCACATCCAAAATCCAACTGTAAAATCGAATGTTAATAATTTGTCTGTATACAATGTTTTGAGGAGTTGAGTTAAGAAAAAAGGATTACCTTGGGTTTTACTGTATAGTAAGTCTGATAATTGAGTAACCCGCTCATTAGTTGTAGTAGCTTCTTCTGATAATGTTTCTGCTACTAATTGTCTGATGTAATTTATTTTTAGAGGTTCTAATATAATTTGATTAACTGTTGTGCTGGTTTTTTGGATTTTTTCTATAGTTTGGATGGTTGGATGTACTGGGTTAACTTCGTTGTCTCGATAAGCTCCAATAAATAATAAGTGTTGGGTTTCACTGTCCGTCATTAATTGTTCGATCAGATTTAATGATGCTAGATCTGCCCACTGTAAGTCATCGAGAAATAAAACTAATGGATGTTCTGGTTTAGCAAATACACGGACAAATTTTCCGAATAGTTGATTGAAACGGTTTTGTGATTCAGTTGCTCCTAACTGGGTTACTTTTCTTTGTTTACCGATGATTAATTCTAATTCTGGGATGACATCAATGATGATTTGACTATTTTCCCCTAATGCAGTTAATAGTTTCTTCTTCCATTCAGTAACTTTCAGTGTGGTTTCTGTAAGTAGCTGACGAATTAACTGTTGAAAGGCTTGACTGATAGCAGCATAAGGAATATTCCGTTTAAATTGATCAAATTTGCCACTAATGAAATAGCCTCTGGCTTTAACTATAGGTTTATGTACTTCATTAACAACTTTGGTTTTACCGATCCCGGAGTAACCTGTAACTAGAATAATTTCTTTATTGCATTGACTGATGCTATTTTCATTGTTCTTGCTGACACGTTCAAAAGCTTCTAAGAGGAGTTTGACCTCTGTTTTTCTACCATATAGCTTTTGGGGTATGCTAAATTGACCTTTTTTGTCCTTTTTCCCTGGAGTAAAAGCTTGAATTCTGTTAATGGTTTCTAGTTTACTCAAGCAATATTCAAAGTCTGCTTTTAATCCTAGAGCGCTTTGATAGCGGTCTTCAGCATTTTTTGATAGCAGTTTCATCACTATTAAGGATATAGCAATGGGAATTTCTGGGTTAATTTGGTGTGGAGAGATAGGGGTTTTAGCTATGTGGGAATGGATGACTTCCATTGGATCATTGCTATAGAAGGGAAGCTGTTTAGTAAGCATTTGATAGAAGGTGACACCCAAGGAGTAGAAGTCACTACGATAGTCTATGTTACGGTTCATGCGTCCAGTTTGTTCTGGAGACATATATGCTAGAGTGCCTTCTATATAATTTGGATTGATGATGGTCTGAGTTTCTGTTTCTAGACGGGTAGCGATACTAAAGTCGATGATTTTTGTTTTTTGTATAGTGGAATTGATTAGGATGTTATGGGGTTTAATATCTTTATGGATTATTTGTTGTTGATGTATTTTATCTAGGGTGTCACTAAGTTGGATGGCTATGCCGAGAAATTGGGAAATTGCAATCGATGATTCTGTTATATATTGTTTGAGAGATAGGGAATTGAAGTATTCGAGGATGAGGATGAGGCGATATTCCTGGTGGATCAGGTCTATAGATTTGACAATTCCTTCAAAGTTAAGGTTTTTGAGGATATTGTATTCATGTCTAACACTCGCAATTTCTTCTGGGGCAGGGTATTCAGAAATTTGCGTCTTGAGGACAACTAGAGTATAATCTGACTGGCGTAACGCCCTATATATTATACTGTTGATGCCTTGGTATAAAGTTTGTAAATTTGAATAGCCAGGGAGAGTTAACATGGTTTTTATTTTTTGAAGATTATTCAGCAAGAGTATTAAAAAGTAGGGAAAAAAAATAAAGAGTGAATGATGCCTAGTGCCACTATGCGGAAGTTAAAATCATGCATCGAGTGTGTAATTCTGAGGTTTCCTACGGCGCTTTTAAAGTACAGAAATGGTTCCGCACACATCGCCTCCAGAATGTAAGATGCACATCTGACAGTTAAAAGTCAAAAGCATTGATTTGTAATTGTTTTAGGATTTTGTAACTGGTCAGTTATTTCCGCCATCCTGCACTGGTATCTAAAAAGTACAAACATAAACTATTTTTAATTTTATTTCATTAACTTGTTAATCGTCAAGAAAAAAACTCGGATGGAGAAAATTTAGAAAGAAGAAGTCAATAATTAAAGATGCGGAAAATTTTGATTCTTTTACACCATAAATACAATTTTATGCCTCAGTATTTATATCGTTTTATATGAAATATTAATACTTTAAAAAAACATACGTAAAAATTCCCTTCTCTGAGTGAGGTACAAAATTCATTTGTTTTAGGGAGTAACTCACAAGAGTAGGTTTTTTACTTTTTGGTTGTGACTAGATTTGGAGGATAAGGTAAACAAGGGAGAAAAGAGTGTAGATGTTATGTGTTTGAATATTCCTTAGTTGGAAGAAATATTAGACATTTCCAATAATAAAAAATAAAATTAATTATCGCAGTGTTATTTATCAATTATTTCCCCCCTACGGCCTAGGGACGTTGTATGTAACGTCCCTACTCTCTATTTTCTGGAAATGTCTATTGAAAATAAAAAAGACAAATCATAGATATAGCTTTCTAAAATAAATTGGAAAAGCTCTTTCTTTTGTAGAATTCTTTTTTTATGCCTGAGGTGTTGGTGAAGCGCGTGTATAATATTAATCATAATTCCAGAAAAGAGGGAGTAGGGAGTAGGGAATCCACCCCTCGCCCCTCCCCCGACCGTGGAGGGGAAGAATTGATAATTTCTTTGGGATAATTGATTTTATTTTTTATTATTGGAGATGTCTACTAATTATCCGGACATAATATTATTATCTTTTCTCTGATGATATCATGTCCGGTAGTATCGGAGCGTGTATAAAATAAGGCAGCAATGGGAAAAAATTTTCTGCTTTCCTTCTACCAAAATCTAATTATTCAACCGGACATGATATGAGTTTCAATCCTGACTGTCTACATGATGTTAATGCTATTGCTTATATCAAGTCTCATAATTAGCCATAATAAATTAGCTATCTTTAGTCATCTTTAAGATGACTTCTGCTTTGAGCCAAGAAATTTATTTATATCATGTCCGGATAATAGCGTGATAAAAAAACCTTTTCCCTTCTAACCTTTTCTTTCCTTCTGCCTCCTGCCTCCAGCTCCCGCTGCCTTACCTCCTCCAAAGTGTAAGTATTCAACCGGACATGATATAAGTATTCAACCAGGCATGATATTAAATCCCCATCAACCCAATTCTCAGTCCTACTGATATCATGTCCGGATAAGAGCGATCTGGAAAAAAACTTATCATGAGTGCTTCAACAATAAATCTTTCCCTACTCCCCTACTCCCCTACTCCCCCACTCCCCCACTCCCCTACTATCTTAATTATAAGTATTCAACCGGCAGGGCAAACGCATCTTATTTTGAAGTTCTGACAGGGCAAGGATGTCAGGCTTATAAGTATTGATACTCATTACCTCTCTAAAGCTTAACAGTAGAAACTTCCAGAATTTAGATGCGTTTTCCCTGATTCAACCGGACATGATATGACTACTTCTTCAAGGCTAATTGACTGGGCACGATCTAATCCAAGAGTTATCATTTTTGAAGTCTCCCTTTATCTGATAGAAAAACGAGAGTAAGATTAATTTCAATGCCTATGAATGCACAGATTATTTCAATCTGTCTAAATTAATATGTTTACAAACAGGGTGATAGATGGTCGCTATAGGGAAAAGCGAGAATGGTTGACGGTTATTCTAAAAATGCGATATTCGGTCATTCCAGCTATTGTTTTTCGGGTGACATTCTGCGGATTTTTTGGCTTTTTAATTTCTTTACTTGACTCTTTTAATTTTCCTGTGACTTTGCCGATTAAAAGTAGTATTGTTCCTAGTTTAGTCTTGGGTTTACTATTAGTTTTTAGAACAAATACTGCTTATGAAAGATTCTGGCAAGGTCGGCAATTATGGGGGAAAATTGTTAATACAGTTCGTAATTTTGCTCGACAAATTTGGGTTTCTGTTGAAGAAAATGAACCAGCAGATCGAAAGGCAAAAGAGGAAATAATCAGGTTATTAGTAGCCTTTGCTATTGCTGGTAAATTATATTTGCGCCGTCAGAGTGTCAATAGAGAATTAGAGGGATATATGCCTAAACAATGGTATGAAAAACTCAAAACAATGAATCATCCTCCTATTCATATTGCTTTTTGGATTAGTGATTATCTCCAGCATCAATATGAACGTGGTTGTATTAATCCCTATCAACTTACTGCTATGTTTAAGTTGTTGGATAGAATGGTTGAAGCATTAACTTGTTGTGAGGGTATTTTAAATACACCAATTCCTTTGGCTTACTCTATTCATCTGAGGCAATTATTGTTAATTTATTGTTTGTCATTACCATTGCAAATAGTTAATGAGTTTCATTTTTGGACTGGTGTAGTAGTTGCTTTAATTAGTTTTACAGTATTTGGAATTGAAGAAATTGCTCTAGAAATAGAAAATCCTTTCGGTTACGATCCTAATGATTTACCTTTAGATGCTATTTGTGTTGCAATGCACCGTAATATTGAAGATTTAATTACTTTAGCGCCTAGCGTTAGACATTGGAAGCGTACTCCAGTTAATTTAGAATCCCATAATTTTTAACTAGGGTTTGCGCTCAAAAGTCTGATGGTGATGATAGGGAACAGGGAACACTTAACTGGGAACAGGGAACAGTTTAGACCATCTACTGCGGCCAAATTTTCTGATAGTAATATCATGTCCGGTTGAACAGTGATAAATAAATAACTACGGAGGAGTCAGTCCTCAGGAGGAAAGAGTCAGGAGGAAAGAGGGAAGAAAGAAGAAGAACTGGAGTTGAAGGAGAAAGTTTTTTTATCACTAATTATCCGGACATGATATAAGGGGAAAAATATTAACATTTTGGTAAGCATTTCCTGCGGACTGCTGCGCAAACAGCCGTCAGCTATCAGCTATCAGCTATTGCTTTTAGTTTTAGATAAAAGCTTTACTAATTGAGTCAGAATTTATACTTATATCATGTTCGGATGATCACTTACAATAAAGTCATTGCGACTGAAACGGAGTGGAAGGAAGCAATAGATACGGGTTTGAGATATCTCTTCCATCTATATCCTAATCATAACTATTCAACCGAACATGATATTACGCCTAAAAGCTGACTTTAAAGCCTATATTCATTAAAACCCCGTCATAATAGCTGAGAGCTGACAGCTAATAGCTGAATGCTTACACATTTTGAGACAAATTGAGCCAAAAACCTTGCACCCCCTCAGCAATATTTAATTCTGGAAGCCTTTACAGGTATTGATTACAATTTTATTCAGCAAGCCCTAACTAGCTATGGACTAAAAGCTTTCAGTGATCGGCTTAGATTGAAATCCTCATTTAAATTGCATTTCTCTCGGTTTCACTATAAATCTAAGCCGTTTGTAGGGCATAACCCTAGGAAATGCTAACTGCAGTAATTGCTGTTTGCGGAGCATTCCATCAGGAAATGCTTTTTTTAATTCCGATTTGCGTAAAAAATAATACACATTTATTTTGTGTTTTGTGGTAATGGCGATCGCTATTAATTATGTTTCATAATTTTGCCTAAATTGCAACAAAAGAAAAAATTATGTTAAGATTTCTAAAATAGAGTTATAGATTTAAAGTTAATAGCGCTCTAAATCCAGAATTGCTGAGGACTTTATCTATCTCTAGTTTTGCAGACATGGCTTTAATGCTATAGCAAGGAACGAGTTGGTGTTTGACAGAGATTGATGATGAACCTGAGACAGAGAAAAGTTTTTGCCACTGTTCCCTGTTCCCTGCTATATATCTGCTTAATTTTAATATCCGCAATAATTTATAGACTTTCGCCCATCAAATCAAATGATTAACAATATTAATTTGACCTTGAGTTTACCGAAAAATTGGGTTTAAAGCCTCGCCCATAAGCGGGCGACTTTTTAGTTTATTTTTTCCCAAAATTATGTCCTTAATGCTTTTTAGTTCAAAAGTCATTTTATGAAAGCGAGATTTAAGTACCGTATATATCCAACACCAGGACAAAAATACCAATTAGCAAAGCTATTTGGTTGTGTCCGTGTTGTTTGGAATGATAGTCTAGCTTGGTGCCCGTGAAAAGTATCAATCTGGAGAGAATAAACCTGTTAACTCACAGCTACAAAAACAGTTTATTACTCAGGCTAAAAAGATTGAAGACAGAGAATGGCTATCAGAAGTTTCTGCTATACCGTTGCAGCAATCTTTAAACGATTTAAACCAGGCGTTGCTCTAACTTTTTTAAATCAACTCAAGGTAAGAGAAAGGGTAAACCTATTAAACCTCCTAAATTTAAAACTAGAAAATCAAGACAGACTGCAAGGTTTACAAAGGGTAGATTTAAAGTTGGTCAACATAAGGTGTATTTAGCCAAAATAGGAAAGCTGAAAATTGTGTGGTCAAGGGAACTACCAGCTATTCCATCATCAGTAACAGTAATCAAAGATTCAGCTCATAGATATTTTCTGAGTTTTGTAGTAGAAATACAACCAGAAACCTTACCTAAAACTGATAATTCAGTAGGTATAGATTTAGGAATTAAAACTTTTGCAACTTTGAGTGATGGTCAAAAAATTGATGGGCCCAAACCACTCAAGAAACGAATTAAGAAGTACCGAAAACTAAGTAAGTCATTATCTAAAAGAACTAGAGGTTCTAAACAATATGAAAAAGCTAGACTAAAAATAGCTAAGTTCCATGCCAAACTGAAAGATACTAGAACAGATTTTTTACATAAATTGTCTACTGAAATAATTCGTGAAAACCAAACAATTGTTTTAGAAGATTTGAATGTTTCAGGAATGGTAAAAAATCGGAAATTATCCAGAGCTATATCAGATTTAGGTTGGAAAAAGTTCCGAACACTTTTAGAAGGAAAGGCAGAAAAATACGGTAGAGAATTTAGAGTCATTGATAGATGGCAACCTACTTCTCAAGTATGTTCATGTTGTGGTTTTCGTGGAGGCAAATTAGACCTTTCAGTTAGAGAATGGGAATGCCTTAATTGCGGTAGAAAACATGACCGTGATACGAATGCAGCAATAAACATATTAGTCGCCGGGGGGCACTCGGAGACAAAAAACGGACATGGAGGCAAGCATAAGACTACTGCCAAAGTAGCAGCAGCCTATGAGATGTCAACTCACCGAGGAGCTACGGCTCGGTAGGAATCCTCGCGCCTTTAGGCCGGGGAGGATGTCAACTATACCAGCGATCGCTTTAGCATTTACTCATTTAGGTGGTTTGATTTGGCAGTCAGTTCAAGACAACAAAAGTCAATTAGATAATAATGAACAGCAGGAAACAGGACAAGGTTTCAATGCTTCAACATCATAGATAAAATTAGCATAAAACTATTCTCTGAAAAAAAAGTAATATCATGTCCAGTTGAATTATAAAGAATTGAGTAGAAAGTAGGGAGTAGGAAGAGGTTTGTTTTTGAAGTGAGAAAATGATTTTTTTCATCACCCTATTATTCGGACATGATATGTTCAATCATTGATATTCATCTCTTCATATTTATTTTTGGAGAGATTTTTATTTGGGAATAGAAATTGCTGGCTACTTTGAGATAATACCAATTTGATAAATGTTTACTACAAATAGCTAGGGTATTTCTTAGAATCCATAATTCATAATGGATATCTTTAAGACAATTTTTGATGTTGCAAATTATCTTTTTCGTCAAATAGACTTTATTTGAAAGTTTATTTATGATTCTTATTATTCGTAACATTCTTTTTTCAAAATGGTATAACAGGAAATAAGCAATAGTGGAAAAAAACTTTCTTCGTTTTAAGATTCATTCAGATCAATCTCTTTCCTAAAAAAGCCTTTGTTTGCTGTATAATTAGTCCTACTTTGAAAACTTATAGATGAAAATGTTTGATAGAAAAGAGAGCTGAATATAATTGTTTTTCTGATGTTGGTTTTAAATAATTTACTACTAACTTTATTTTTATTTATTCACAATAAAATATTATCATACTATGATTAATAGTATAAGTATTATAAAAAATGGTAAAAAGTTTGGCCAATATATAAATTTTTTTGACATTGATAAAAAATATTGAGCATAGATGATTTACTATATGGTAAAGGATAAAAAATTGATTGAAAAAATTTAGTAAAGAAGATGGAAAAGAATAAAATTGATATCGCAGTTATTTATGAGCAGGCACTTGCTCGTTACCAATGGGAAGATTATTATGGAGCGATCGCTGATTACACGACAGTGATAGAGATAGAATCAAATAATGCAGAGGTTTACTTCAATAGAGGTATTGCTAAACATCAAATAGAAGATTATCAAGGTGCAATTTTTGATTATACCGAAGCGATTAGAATTAATCCCAGTAATAGCGATTTTTATAATAATCGTGGTTTAGCTTTTTCTCAAATGGGGTACTATACCGAAGCGATCGCTGACTTAGATGAAGTACTTCGACTTAATCCTAATGATGCTGATAGTTATTACAATAGAGGTTTTGTATATGAGGCAATAGCAGATTATGAAAAAGCTATTGCCTCATACACAGAAGCACTAAAAATCAATCCTGATTATAATGAAGCTAATAAAAAACGAGAGTATCTGCTTTCTCAGATTGAGAGTCAGACTGCAGCAGTAGTAGAAGAAACAACAGTAGTAGAAGAAACAACAGTAGTAGAAGAAACAACAGTAGTAGAAGAAACAACAGTAGTAGAAGAAACAACAGTAGTAGAAGAAACAACAGCAGAAGCACCACAGACTGAGATTGAGGTGGAGAAATCTCCACCAGTTGCAGTAGAAGAGACTTTACCAGAGAAACAAAAAAATGATGTGGAGACTAAGAAATCTCCTAATTCAGCTAAATCAACTATGAAAAGCGTGTTACATCGCTATTTGCATAGAGGTGGATCGGCAAAGAAGACTTCACCAAAGAAACAAAAAAATGATGTGGAGACCAAGAAATCTGCGAAATCTCCAGATGTATCTGTGGAGGAAACTATAGCAGAAATACCACAGACTCAAAAGACTGAGATAGAGAAGAAAAAATCTCCAGATGTATCTGTGGAGGAAACTATAGTAGAAATACCACAGATTGAGATAGAGAAGGAAAAATCTCCAGATGTATCTGTGAAGGAAACTATAGTAGAAATACCACAGATTGAGATAGAGAAGGAAAAATCTCCAGATGTATCTGTGAAGGAAACTATAGTAGAAATACCACGGACTGAGATAGAGAAGGAAAAATCTCCAGATGTATCTGTGGAGGAGACTATAGCAGAAATACCACAGACTGAGATAGAGAAAGAAAAATCTCCAGATGTATCTGTGGAGGAGACTATAGCAGAAATACCACAGACTCAAAAGACTGAGATAGAGAAAGAAAAATCTCCAGATGTATCTGTGGAGGAGACTATAGCAGAAATACCACAGACTCAGGCCAAGCAATCTCCAGATGTATCTGTGGAGGAGACTATAGCAGAAATACCACAGACTGAGATAGAGAAGGAAAAATCTCCAGAAAGATCAGATACTTCCGATAATTCAACTAACTCGCTTGTGAATAATTTGTTAAATCGTTATTTACGGAGAAATCTATCAGTAGAGGAGACTTTACCACAGACAACAGAAACAGAACAGAAACAGTCAACACCAGTATCTGTAGAGGAACCACAGACACCAGAAACAGAACAGAAACAGTCAACACCAGTATCTGTAGAGGAACCACAGACACCAGAAACAGAACAGAAACAGTCAACACCAGTATCTGTAGAGGAACCACAGACACCAGAAACAGAACAGAAACAGTCAACACCAGTATCTGTAGAGGAACCACAGACACCAGAAACAGAACAGAAACAGTCAACACCAGTATCTGTAGAGGAACCACAGACACCAGAAACAGAACAGAAACAGTCAACACCAGTATCTGTGGAGGAACCACAGACACCAGAAACAGAACAGAAACAGTCAACACCAGTATCTGTGGAGGAACCACAGACACCAGAAACAGAACAGAAACAGTCAACACCAGTATCTGTGGAGGAACCACAGACACCAGAAACAGAACAGAAACAGTCAACACCAGAGATTTTGAAAGATGCTTTGCCCCTGACATCAAAAAATCATGTTTCTAATTTTAAAGATAGTGATGCTCGCTACAAACAAAAACAAATTCAACCTGAAGAACAAGATCCTCAAGAAACCATCGCTAATTTAACTGAAGCACTTCGACTTAATCCCAATGAAGCCGAACTTTACTACCAGAGAGGTAAGCTCAAGTCTCAACTAGGAAATTATCAGGAGGCGATCGCTGATTTTACTGAAGCACTCACATTGAATCTCGATCCAGATCAAATTTATGCCTGTTATAATGAAAGAGGTGTTGCTTATTCACATTTAGAAGATTATCAAAATGCACTTACTAATTATACTACTGCGATTAACATCGATCCTAACGATCCTAATGCTTGCCACAATCGAGGAAGTCTTCACTCTGTCATGGGAAATTATCAGGAGGCGATCGCTGATTTTACGACAGTGATAAAATCTCATCCCAAAGATGCTGATGCCTATAATAATCGAGGTATTTGTCTTTATGAAATGAAAGACTTTTATGGGGCGATCTCTGATTTTACTGAGGCAATTAAGATTAATCCGGATTATGCAGATGCTTATAATAATAGGGGCATTTCTAATTATGAAATAGGGGATTATCAGCAGGCAATAGATGATTATACAGAAGCAATTAAGCTTGAACCAAAAGATGCTAAAACTTATTATAATCGTGGTATACTTCGTTACTTTACCAAAAAATATCAAGAGGCAATAGATGACTTTGAAAAAGCAGCAGATCTTTATCAACAACAAGGAAAAAACGAAGACTATCAGGAAGTGATGAAAATGATTAGAAAATTAAAGAATTAAAGAATATTATCAGAAGGAGTCAGGAGTCAGGAGGGAAGAAGAAGGAGTTTTAGGGTATGATTCAATAATTGATAATTACCTCTCCCTAAAAGGAAGAGGATTGAATAAAAGGAAAATTTTTTCTTGTTTCTCCTTGCTCATGAGAGGCTTTAAACCGTAAGGATTCAGGTGAGAGAAAGTTTTTTTTGTCACTAATTATCCGGACATGATATAACGCTCTATTGGGAGTAAATAAATATTTATACTAATAGACATCTCCAAAAATCAAAAATAAAATCAATTATCGTACAGAAATTATCAGTTATTTCCCCCTATTCCCTATTCCCTATTCCCTATTTTCTGGAGATGTCTAATGAGTTAAATATTTTTATCCAAAACAAAATGCAATTTAACACTTTTGCCTCATCTGTCAATGATTTAAAACGGTGTGTCAACGCTCCTAAATTGCAAGAGGTTTTATTAGAACCTACCTTACTTGCCAGACAAGGGAAACTTTCACAAGAGGAATTACTGTTGTTAGCATCAACAGCAGTAGAATTAGGTTTGCGCCCGATTTTAGTGTGGGATATTCTGATGCCAGAACAGGTCATGAATAGAATTGGCGAACAACTGATTCAGTGGGACCTTAGCAAGTTTGAGGCAGTTAGAGTTTCCGATCCAGGTGCTGCCTGGTGGCTGAAAATTAATCATCCAACTATAGCGCTGCAACTTATTGTGGAAACAGGTAATCACAATTTAGAAGCATTACGGGGTTGGTGCGAGATTTTGTCTGATTCCTTGGAACGTTTAATACTATCCATTGAACTGCCAGAACAAAAACTAATTGAATATTGCCAAACTCTTCCTATCAGTTGCGAAGTTTTGGGAGTGGGGCAAATTTTGTTATTTTATTCGCCACGTTCCCTACTATCTCCACATTTATTAGATTCTGAGTCTCAGCAAAAAGTACCTCTGCAAACTACAGTATCATCGGAAGATAGTAATAACCGACCTTTTCCTACTTTAGAAACGGTGCATGGTACGTTTATGTTTTTGGATAAAGACCAGTTTATTTTGGATAAACTTGATAGTTTACAGGAAGCTGGTTTACATACTGTCTGTTTGGACTTGCGACATTTGGGGAAAGGTGCTGATGTAGCAGTAGATGTTGAGCAAATTTGTAGTCAGATTTTAACTAACCCCATTTCTTTGCGAAAAAATTGGCCAAGACCGACGCGATCGCCTTTTTTTAATGCCAACCGCACTACTTCTATATTTTCTCGGATGAAGTCTAAGCATAAGTTAATTCAGTATCGACAAGAGGTTGGTTTAGCAGAGGTTTTAGCAGGAGAAAGTGGGAATTATGTTGTGTTTCACTCTTTACGACCTTTTGCTATTTCTCAAGTGGAGAAAATAATTGTACCTACTGGGGAAGAAATAGAGATTCCAGAAGAAATAGTATTTCGTAACTTAAATGGTGAGGTAATTGAGTCATGCGATCGCGAACAAATTCTCATTACAGACTGGATCAAAAAAGCGATGCCAGGTTCATTATTGTTGGGTATAGCGCAAGTCAGAAGTCAAAAGTCAAAAGTCAAAAGTTAGAAGTAATCAGGAATCCTGTCCTCTCTCTGCCCGTGGCCGAAGGGAACAAGGGTATAAAACCCCACTTTCAACGGGATGCTGACAATTGCTTGGGGCAAGAAACCCTATCCAATTGTTCCTTCTGCACTCTGCCTTCTGCCTTCTGCCTTCTGCCTTCTGCCTTCGTTTATGCTTTAATTAAAACTCCTGGTTCTTTCTGCATAGGCAAAATATCTAAAGTGTCAGTTTGAGAGCAATATTTGAGGTCTTCATAACATTCTAAGCGTTGGAGGCGTTTGCCGTGACTGGCATAATTTAATAGTTCATATAATTTTTGCTCCCACTGAAGATAGAGGGATACTGCGCCAAATACTTCATCATTTCCTACAGTTTCATCTGGGAGAGAATTAGTTTCTGTGAGTAGAGTGTGAGCGATCGCTCCTGCACAGACTGTATCTTCCAATGAATAACTACCTTCCCACCCAGACCCCAAGATCCAAATAGTTTCTGGTTTATTGGTTTTGAGATATTCAACTACGGAACGACGGTTGACAAGTGCTGCTGCTAGGACAACTTTAGCATTTTGAATGCGCTGAAGACAACGAGTGCCATTAGTAGTAGTCATAAATAAGCGTTTATCTTTGACCACTTCTGAAGTAAAGTTGAGGGGTGAGTTGCCTTCATCACAACCTTCTACCTTTTTGCCTCCTCTTTCTCCTACACGAATACGTTTGTCAGCAGGCCATTGTTCGCTGACTGCCATTAATTCTTGAACATCGCTAAATACTTGTACTGCTTCTGCACCTGCATCTAATGCTGTGGCCATTGTTGTTGTAGCTCTGAGGACATCAACCGCGATCGCGCAGTCTGGCATATTTTCGGTGGGGGTTTCTTCGGGAGTGTGGTAGATGAATATTTTCACGATTAAATTCCTCAAATATTAACAATAATATTTATAGCGCTACTAGGGAATAGGGAACAAGAGAGGGCAAGAGGAACAATTAATTTCCTTCTGCCTTCTGCCTCCTACCCTCTGCCTTTCCTGATAACATCAAAAAAGTGGCGTTTTTACCTCCTGTATTATCAGATAGATATTCATACGCCACTTTATTCAATTAACTTATTGACCTAGAAGGATAAAAAAACTAGGCTTCACTCTCAATGTAAATGAATAATAAACCCATAACTACAATTGGCATTAACCAGGTAACTACAGGAATTAAAATCCAAGGTAAGTAAGATGCTGCATAAGAACCAGTCATTTCAAATTCTCCTTAAATTACACTATTTCAAAGTAGGTGATTATCTGATTTAATCAAAATTTTACTTGTTTTTTTGGCAAAATTTGACTGTAATTATTTCACCCATTAAAGCAAGATTTGACTTCTCCCCGCGATAAATCGACGGGGATTCTAAAAGGATACTGCGATTGGGGGTTAAAACCGCATTGGGTAGTGTCTTTTTAGCTGACCAGAATTTTAACTTCTGGGGACGAGTCAAAACGCCCCTAGACACTCGACTTAAATCAAAATTAAGTGTCGTGCTTACTTCTTGATTCAGTGCACGGCTTTTCCCAAGAAAGAAAAAGATAGGATGGATTAAAATCCATCAAGTTGCATTTCATCCATCGCTTCAAAGACGATGGCTTTCATGCTCCCGTGTTAATTTAGTAAAAATCAGATTTACATCTTCAATTATTTAAGAGGTATTTAATTAAATACACCTCGGAAAATAGAGTCTACAATTTCAAAGTTTTCTATTAGGAAGAAAGCCACAACGGCACCACCCATAGCACCAATGAAGAAACCACCAGTAAACTGACTCCAACCTTCAGAAGTTTTTAGTGGGTCTGCACCTTCAGCGCTCTCTCCTTGGAAGGAGACTATGCCATAAGCGGATAGGCAGATAGTAGCAATTAGAATTAGGGCGATCGCAGAAATTAATCCCCCAATGTTAGCAACTGCAGAATCTCGTAATGGACCAAGCTTTGCCCAAGGGCCAACGATGAAATAACCATGGGCCATACCTACTTCTAGACCCCGTAAAATTGGAGATAGACCTTGACGGTAGATAGGTAAGTTACCGATAAATGTTCTCGTAAAGTCAGAATCACTGATTGGAGTAGATAAATGACCAACGAAAGGGTCTCCTTTATAGGGTTGAACAAATCCTGTATCTGTAGCTTCTGGCATACTTAATTCTTTCCTTTGAGTAGGACTTCAAAAATCTTTAGAAGATATTAAGCTCATATTTTACGAGGTAGCTGCATTCTATTATCAAAATTCGTTTTCAACTTTAAAAAAATTAATCTAATTTGGTTATTTTTAAAAAAGCGGTCAGCAGTCAGCAATCAGCAGTCAGTAGTCAGCAGTAAACGTGCTGTTAAAAGCTGATAGCTGTTTGCGGAGCATTCCGGTACGGAAATGCTAAAACCCACATTCCGTACCACAAAATGTAGTATGGAAGAAGGAGTCAGGAGTCAGGAGACAGGAGACAGAATTTTAGAAGAAAATCATAGCTGCCGTGATTGAGTAATCATATCTAGCAAGTATTTATGCGTAAATTTTTTACTCGGAATTTTATGAACTAAAAAAGTAATTGAGATGATTTACATGGTATAAATACTTACCAAGCTACAGATTTATATACTACTTTTAATAATACGCTCTTGAAGTGCGTATGGGTGGGCTAAAAGCTAATTAATAAATTTTTGATTTTTATTTATTAAATATGGCTTGCTGATTAAATCTAAAAGTATTTACAAATAAAGGTAAGTGCCTTTTTAAGTATCAAAAAGTGGGAGGTATTAGGTGGTAATGGTTCAAAAATTTAGTATTTTGGTCAAGAGTTGGGCAGAAAAATCCCAAATTGACAATTCTTACTCCTACCTTCTCTAAATTCCTCTAACTCCTGTCTCCTGTCTCCTGTCTCCTGTCTCCTGTCTCCTGTCTCCTCCCCTTACCAAAAGACTTCCATAAGCAAACCCTAAATATGGCTACGATACCATCGTGCTAGTCTTTGTGGAGATACCCCAAGTAGATAAGCAATGATAACTATTTGATTAATGAAAGTAGTTTTAAGTATTCCTAATTTTTGCCACCGACGTCCAGAAGTCAATACTGGAGTTGGTACAATTGCTATTTGTCCTCTTTTTTTTAACTGTCGTACCAATTCAAAATCTTCCATAATTGGTATTTCTGGAAAACCACCAATTTCTTGAAAAATTTTGGCTGGGAGAAAAATTCCTTGGTCTCCATAAGGCATTTGCAAATAACGCGACCGCCAATTTACCATTCTTTCAACTATTCGTAAACTTTTTTTTGTTCCTCTAATACTTAATTCAAAAGCACCTGCAATAATTTTCGGTTTGACCAATATATCTTGTAAAAGCTGATCAAAATTTAAAGGTAAAAAGGTATCTCCATGTAGAAATAAAAGAATTTTTCCCCTTGCCATTTTTGCTCCACAATTCATCTGAGTGGCACGACCAGGAACAGAAGAAATAATTTGGATATTTAAACATTTAATCAGCTCAATTGTTCCATCATTACTGCCTCCGTCAACAACTATTATTTCTATATCTTTATCTTTTGCTGTTTGAGCTGTTGAAATTGTTTGGGTAATCGTACTAACTTCATTTAAAACAGGAATAATAATCGAAATACTGGTCATTTCAGTTATCAGTTATCAGTTATCAGTTAAAGAAAGGCAGAAGGCAGAAGGCAGAAGGCAGAAGGCAGAAGGCAGAAGGCAGAAGGGAAAGAAAGGTTTAAGGCCAGAAGTTTTTTTTATAACTGATTATCCGTTAGCGTAGCTCCCCCGGAAGGGGCACATGATATAAACTCAGACTATAGAGCATCCTAATTTTTGGGGTGCATCTCATATTTACAAAAATACTTTTCTCCTATTCCCTATTCCCTGTTCCCTGTTCCCTAAAAGCGATAAATTTTTAGCTTTCTTCAAAACTGAGATGTACCCTTAATTTTAAACTGTAAATTTTCTAAGTCTTCTGGACGGTCAATATCAGAAAGCTTTGGTAAATAATTAATAGCTAACTTCAAACTTTGAGCGATCGCTACAGTTTTTGACAATACTTCAGAGGTTCCCCAATTAATTCCTTGAAATAATTCTGGAGTAATTTTTCTTAGACCAATTAAATAATAACCACCATCTGTTGCAGGACCAATTATTACATCAGATTGAGTCAGTTTAGTAAAAGCTTGTAAAATAATTTCAGGGGTTAAACTAGGGCAATCTATACCAATAATAATCGCAGATTTCATCCCCCGATTAAAAGCAGATTGAAATGCTCTTGCCATACGTTCCCCTAAATCCCCTATACCTTGTTCTTGATATTTTAAATCTGACCCTAACCAATTTTTCATTAATTGTAAATCGCCACCTACAAATCGGACTTCAACAGATAATGAAATAAAATCAAATAACTTATTAGCTTTTTTTACAGTTGTTTCAGTCATCTGACGTTGCAAATTTGCTGCACCTTCAGCCCCCAAAGCAGGTATTAATCGTGTTTTAGTTTTTCCTGGTTCTGGATAGCGAGTAAAAATAATTAGTTGTTGATGTTCCATAGTGATACAATATAAGCTAGAGTTAAATCTATTTTTGAGAATAAATTTGAGTTTAATTCTACAATAAATTAAGTAAAGAAAACTTCAATAGAGTTATTCACTATGTCATTTCAGTTATCAGTTATCAGTACCTCTAGCTGTTTGCGCAGCATGACCTAGGAAAGCCTGATGCTTGAGATAAGAAATATTCCCTTTTCTCTTGGTCAATTGGATATGGCAGACCGCTTTTTATCCCCTTAAAAGGAGAGGCTATTGACAAAAATTTTTCGGTCAAAAAAACGATTGGATAGATGAGATTTAGTAAATAGCAGCTAATCTTTAAAGTATTCCAAATATTTCTATTAAGCAATTAACAATTAATAATTACCTCTTCTTAAAACGGATAGGATTGACTAAAAGGATTTTTTTTTGATTTTATCCCCTTAAAAGGGGAGCCTTCAAGGCGTGAATTGTTGAATGAATAATTATTAACTATCAGCTCTTAATTATTCATTATTCATTATTCGGTAATTCAGAGAAAATAGTATTGGCAAAAAAAGTAAATATGACAGATAATCTAGAAAAATTGAGTAAAATTGCCATTGTTGGAGATGTTCACAATCAATGGGAACCAGAAGATGAAATAGCCCTCAAATATCTAGGGGTTGACTTAGTACTATTTGTGGGAGATTTTGGTAATGAAGCAGTAGAGGTTGTAGAAAAGATCGCCACTATTGATATCCCTAAAGCAGCAGTTTTTGGTAATCACGATGCTTGGTATACCGCAACAGAATGGGGCAGAAAAAAATGCCCTTATGACCAAACTCAAGAAGATAGAGTGCAGCAACAAATAGATTTATTTGGAGAAGCTCATGTAGGTTATGGACATCGAGACTTTCCAGAGTTAGGCTTAACAGTTATTGGGACTCGTCCTTTTAGTTGGGGAGGTCCAGAATGGAAATATCAAGATTTTTATCAGGAAAGATTTGGGGTCAATAGTTTTGAGGAATCTACTAATTTAATAGTGAAGGCTGTAAAGAATGCAGTCTGTCAAAATATAATTTTTCTGGGCCATAATGGACCTGCTGGTTTAGGAGATGCTCCCGAAGATCCAGCGGGACGTGACTGGCAACCCAGAGGAGGAGATTTTGGCGACCCTGATTTTAGGGATGCCATTGTAAAATCTCGGCAATTGGGCAAGAAAATTCCCTTAGTGACTTTTGGTCATATGCACCATAGATTGCGACATACTCAGGAAAGGTTGCGTAAGCGTGTTGATGTAGATACCGAAGAGACATTATATTTGAATGCAGCAAGTGTACCACGCATCATAGAAATTGATGGCCAGAAAAAGCGGAATTTCTCAATTGTATCTATGCAAGCAGGTATAATATCTCAAGCTGATTTAGTTTGGGTTGGCCATGATTTTACAGTAGATTCTGAAGAATTATATTCCCAATCAAAATCTGTTGTTGAATCGGCACAAGTGCTATAATATATAAATGTCAAAACAGTTATAGCAGTCGAAGCAAAGTTTAGGACATTCCTAAATGCTCAAACCTAGTCAGAGATTACTTCTGACTTCTAATTTGCGTGTAGCGCCATAGAGTATCCTTACTCTTGAAAAAAAATTAAAAATTACTTTTAACTTTTGATTTTTAACTTTTAACTTTTAACTTTTAACTTTTGACTTTTAACTTTTGACTTTTGACTTTTGAATGGAGAGGTGGCAGAGTGGTCGAATGCGCTCGACTTGAAATCGAGTGAGGGTCAAACCTCCGTGGGTTCGAATCCCACCCTCTCCGTTTTTTTTCTAACTCTAAGCTATAAGAATGGGAATCTGATCCCCTGCTACGAATTTAAGTTGTATATTATTCTATTTGATAGTGATGCCTCAAACTTTATTCACTTTTGACTTTTGACTTCTGTGAAGTGGTTGACTTTTGGTTTTGAATAATTACAGCAGATTTCAAACTAATGGGGTATGACTGACGGGGTAAATATTTTTTGCTTTTTCACTACCCTAATTCCCATCTTCTCTACTGCCTACTCCCTAAAAACATCAATGTATGTACCTCATAACTTTGGAAACTGCTGTAAGAGTTAAACTATCGTGAAAATTATTAACTCGCAACAATCTTATACTTTCAGTAAAATCTTTGAACTAAAAATTGAACCTAAAGATTTAGCGAATTATTTCGGTTATTCCTTTGCCAGAACAAGGTTGAATTTACCTCAATATCAGGGAAATTTAGATAGAATTAAGCAGTTAAAAGAACGTATTGAGGAAATTTTACCTTATGCTTCTTTATCTAGTGAAGCAGCTAGGAGAGAAATTTTGATTTCACCTTTAATTTTCGATTTGGTTTATTATACTAAATCTGAAATTTTTATTGAATATTATATTAAGGTTAATGAACAGTTACAAGGATATTTAGATTACTTTTTAGAGAGGGTAAATGATTTATTGGTTATAGAAGCCAAAAAAGAGAATTTAGATTATGGAATGACTCAGCTTATTGCTGAATTAATTGCTTTAGAACAATGGCAAGAAAACAAGGAACAAATCTATCTAATTGGTGCTGTAACAACGGGAAAAATTTGGGAGTTTGCCCGCTTAAATCGCGATCAAAAACAAGTTGAACAAGGTTTGGAAAGTTATCGTGTCCCTGAAGATATTGAACCTTTAATGGGAATTTTAGTGCAAGCATTATCTTAAAAGGAAGGAACAAAGTTTTTGTTTGTAGTAGGGCTTGATCCTCTGAAATACTTATAGTAGGGCTAAAGCCCTACTATGAGCCTAATTATAACTATTCTACCGAACATGGTATAAGTGGCAACACAACCCAACAATAATTTGATTTATTCTAAAATCCCTCTACAAAATCATCAGAAGCGATCGCCAACTCATCAGCTCGTGTTATCGTACCAATAACTTCTCCACTGCTAGCAACAATAATAGAAATAGTATTATCCTCACCAGGAACGATCGCTAGCTGAGAAAATGTCAACTCTTCTTTTAGCTCAATCAGATCGATACCATCTTCAAAATCTAATATTGTATTGTTTCCTGTATCTACCTTCAACTGAAACACATCTTCCCCTCTACCACCAATAAGGGTATTATCCCCTTTACTACCAACCAGGGTATCGTCGCCCAAATCTCCACTTAAGCGATCGCTACCCGTGCCACCATTAAGATAATCTCCTCCCTTACCGCCAAATAAGCTATCATTGCCATCCTCACCCTCAAGAGAATCGTTGTCTCGTTCTCCTAGGAGCAAATCATTACCACCATTACCCAAGATAATGTCATTGTCTTTACCACCATAAATCTTATCGTTATTAACATTACCGTCAATGCTATCGAAACCCTGATTGCCGGAAATTACATCAGCACCACTACCACCATTAATACTATCATCTCCCTGTAAACCAAAAATAGAATCCTGACCATCTATGTCTACTAAAATATCATCCTCAGCAGTACCGATCAGAGGTTGAAACGGATCTACATCGCTAACATCTTCGTTTGCCAGCAAATTGTCAACAACAAAAACATCTGACCGTTGGTTAGTATCACCTGACACCAAATCATCAAGCAAAGAATTAAATGCTATGAGACTACCATCAGCAGAGATAGAGGAAAATTCAGGTGTCCACCCAAAGGGTAGAGCGGGAGTGAAAGATTGGGTTCTTTGAGCTTCTGACTCCTCAACAGTAAAAGCGGTGGTGGTAATATTGGAGCGTAGATCATGTATAAAAACCATTCCATTTCCTGCTCGAATGATTGTACCTGTCGTAGAAGCGATAAATCTTCCATCAGCAGAAAAGACAGGAGCTTGACCTCCCGGAATACGATTAGTCTCGACCGTTACGCGATCGGATACGAAGACTTGGGGAATAGGACGATCGTCACCCGCCAAACCTGTCGGTAAAACAGGAGTGGTTAGAGATGTGAAAGCTATAAAACGCCCATCGTTAGAAATTGTACTATCACCAATACGATCTCCAGGGTGAGACTCTGCCGTAATACAAGAGTTTGTTCCAGTTTCGCGATCGTGAATATACATCTGACAGTTTTCCTCCCCAGGTACTAAGTTATCTGCATCAGAGGAAAAAATGATAAATCTTCCATTGCTAGACATAGAGTAAATTCTGGAACTGCTGTTAAACTGATTTCCCGAAGAGTCTGGATTAAATTGGGTGGTAATACCTGTTTCTAGCTCCCGTATAAAAATATTTTGCTTTTCATTAGAATCTCCTGGCACTAGGTTGTCGGCAAGAGAGTTAAACCAAACTTCACTTCCATCAGCAGAAATTATAGAAGATTGAGAATTTCTGTTTCCCGGTTCTCCTGCAGAGTTGAGAGAAACTATACTGGTTATACCCGTTTGTTGATCGCGTAAAAATATATCCCACGTCTCGTTCGTATCTCCTGGTACCAAATTATTAGCAAAAGAAGAAAAGGCGATGAACCTTCCATCTGCAGAAATAGAGGGGTTAATGGAAGAATCATTTCCCTGTTTTCCTGCGGAGTTGACAGAAACCAAGCTAGTGACACCTGTTTGTCGGTCATGGACGAACACATCCTGCGCTCCATTAGTATCTCCTGACACCAAATTATTAGCAAAAGAAGAAAATGCGACAAATCTACCATCACTAGAGATAACAGGAGAGCTAGATACCCCATTTGCTTCATTTCCAAACGAATCTACCGACACCCGGTTAATAGCAAAAACTGAATTATAATTGGTAGCGATCGCTTCTAAAAAAACTCTAGTGCTTTCTATCTCCCCTAGTCTAACTTCCAGTTCCCAGTCTCCTCCTAAAGCAGCACTTCCAGTCAGGTTAGCAGATGCAGCAATATTTGCGCTAGTTATTTTCTGGAATCTCTGTAAAAATTCTGCTCCTGCATCTCCAGCAGCAATATTGCAACCATACAGAAAAATGTCTCCTTGCCACTGTTGCAAGTCCCAAATATAATTATTGATTGTATCAAGACTTAATTGAGCGTTGCCGAGATACAAGCAACCAGGGGAACCGTGACTGATGATGTGAATGGTATTTACATTTGACCTTTGAGCGAGAACTTCGGTTATTTGTTTTATTCCATCACGGTTGCTCTCGAGAGCGATCGCCTCTGTTTCCTCAATCACTCCAGCGACTAACATTTGATAATTGTCTACTCCCTTGTCTATGACGACGATAGCTCTTGACTTCTGGGAATAGGAAGTTGAGTAGTTTTGTCGATACATATTATATTATGTCCGCTTGAATACTTAGGGTTTGCGCTCAAAAGTCTTATGGGTGAGGGTAGGAGACAGGAGACAACCCACCCCTCGCCCCTCCCAGGAGGGGAATAGGGAATAGGGAATAGTTAAGAGTCAGGAGGAACGGGGAGTTATAGAGAAGGTGATCGTTCATGATAGCAAGAGTGATTTTTCTGCCCCCCTCACCCCAAAATCCGCTCCTTTATGCAGCTCTTTGAGCTAAAAACCTGGTACAATTTCTAGATCCAAAAAGGCTAAAACCTTTATCTGTAAATGCTTTTAGATTTAATCAGCAAGCCCTAATTATTCTTATAAGGTGTGTGGGTGAGCGATAGCTAACCCACACCCTCTAATCGAACTACTGAAGAAACTGCTACAAAGGTCATTCGTGGTGGCTCCTGGTTCTACAATCCAGGGTGGTGTCGCTCTGCGTACCGCAACAACTGTTTTGCGGTATCCACTCAATATGATGGGGTAGGGAATGATTATAACTGCCAAGGCCAATCAAATGGATTGATAAAATAGGGAGCGATCGTATCGCCTAAATCAATAAGGGTCACCAAAAAAGAATAAAGGATAAAGAATAACAACAGAAGAACACAGAAGGTTATAGAATATGACACATGAGACAAGCAGGATGACAACCAAAAATTAGTAGAGCAGGTTCTGCAAACGATAGACCCTACCGAAATTGCAGACAAGTCCTTGTCTCAAAAAGTAGAGAGCCTACTGAACCTGATAGAAAAATTACACGTACAACTCAAAGACCTGCAACAAGAAAATCAACGCTTAAGAGACGAAAACAACCGCCTCAAAGGAGAACAAGGTAAGCCAAATATCAAAGCTAAAAAACCAAGAGGGTTCTCAAACAATTACTCATCAGAAAAAGAACGAAAGCTACCTCAAAACCATTCTAAGGGTAGTAAAAAATCTAGGGTCAAAATAGATAGAGAAGAAATATTAGAGTATCCGATGGAATTACTGCCCATGGATGCACAGTTTAAAGGTTACGAAGAAGTAATCATTCAAGACATCACCCTGGGAACTGATAACGTATTATTCCGTAAACAGAAATATTACTCACATTCTAGGGGAAAAACTTATCTAGCAGAATTACCAGCAGGTTATGAAGGAGAATTTGGTCCGGGAGTTAAAAGCTTAATCATAAGTTTGTACTATGGGGGAAATATGACCCAAGGCAAACTATTAGAGTTTCTAGAGGACATGGGCATCTTAATCTCAGCCGGGAATTTGTCTAATTTATTAATCAAAAACCAGTCTTTTTTTGAAACAGAAAAAAGCGAAATTTATGAAGCAGGACTATTAAGTAGTCCCTGGCAGCACTTTGACATGCGCAGGAGCCCGTGTGGGAGGAGTCAACTATACCACGAATGTAGTGTGTAACCCTCTCTATACGGTCTACTTTACCACTGTCAACAAAGATCGATTAAGTGTACTTCAAGGTTTACTGAACGGAAAAGAACTAGAGTTTATTCTCAATCCCTTCACCAACTCAATGTTGGAAACCTTACGTGTACCAGATAAATGGAAGAAGTCTCTGGAATTGTTGCCCCAAGAAACTGTATTGAATTCCACAGAGTTTAATGGGCTAGTAGATAGACATTTACCATTATTAGGGTCACAAATGCGTAAACGTATTTTAGAAGCAGCAGCAATCGCTTTTTATCATCAGCAAAGGGACTGGCCAGTCATCAAGACTCTCATAAGTGATGATGCACCGACCTTCAAGTTACTAACTGATGAGTTGGCTTGCAAGTGGATACATGAGGGACGACATTATAAAAAGTTAACTCCCAAGGTTAATTATCATCAAAAACTCCTGGAACAATTCTTGGATGATTTTTGGGATTACTATAGAAAGTTACTTGCTTATAGAGATGCTCCCACACTTTCAACTGCACAAAGACTACGCTCTGAATTTTCTCGACTTTTCACTACTGAGAGTGGTTATCAACAGTTGGATGAACGAAAACGATTAACTGCGAGCAAAATCTCGGAGTTGCTGTTGGTGTTAGAGCATCCGGAATTGCCATTACATAATAACCCGGCGGAGTTAGCTGCTAGGACTATGGTGAGAAGACGCCATATCAGTTATGGAACTCAGACGATTGAAGGGACTGCATCTTGGGATACTTTTATGTCCCTTGTTGCTACTACTCGTAAGCTGGGATTGAGTTTTTTTGAATATGTACGTGATCGCATTTCCCAGATAGGTAATATTCCCTCTCTAGCAACTATTATTTACGTTCGCGGAGCGTGGCGTCAGCCGTATCGCTCTTCTGTTAATTCCTTTGGTTTGTCTTGGCAGAAATAATTGCCTACCCCATCATATTCAGTGGATACGATACGATCGCTCCCTATTTTATCAATCCATTTAATTGGCCTTGGCAGTTATAATCATTCCCTACCCCATCATATTGAGTGGATACGTTTTGCGGATGGCTCGAACGGCCCTTTTGGCTTTCGTGTATTACGTATCTCCGTTCTTAGAAACCTACGATAATCTATATAAATCTATGATTATCTGTTCTATTCTTGCTTCTACCTGGCAACGTCGGCGCCTGTCCAGTCCACAAGCTGACACGGTCGAACTGACCGCCTGAGCTAGATTTAAACTAGCATTCAAATCTCGTTCGCGCTAGCGTTGCGGAGCAATCGCAACTGAAACCCCCAGAACTCTTGAAAGAAAATAGAATTTATGATACTCGTCCAAATAATGCTAGGAACAAACTTAACATTCATCGGTGCGTGTGACGGAGAGGGGGGGATTCGAACCCCCGTATAAGTCACCCCATAACAGCATTTCCAGTGCTGCGCCTTAAACCACTCGGCCACCTCTCCAAAAAGCAAAAATATTAAATTTTATATTTGCTCACAATTATACTATTGTAGCAGAATAATTCTAAATTTTGCAAGTCTTTCTGGCAAAAAAATTTTATATTGGATCTTGGGCCTAGTTTACTAAGTCATAAGTCAGAACTCAGAAGTCAGAAGTTATTTTTGTAACAGGGATTTGAGATCCGCTCCAAAAATATTTCGCCTTAAAAGGCAGGGTTTTAGACCCAATTATTTTGATAACATAAGATTAAGCTTGACATCCTCCCGACGCTGCTATACGCGAGACAGCGCGGGATTCCCTAGCATCGCTGTTAGGGGCTTTCTGTTTCAATGCACCCGCATAAACGAGATTTACTCTCTTCGGGTCTTACAGGTGAGGGTAGGAGTCAGGAGCCAGGAGTCAGGAGTCAGGAGGAATGGGGAATGAGCGAGGAGGCAGGAGAGAGAATTATCCCAAGATTGTTCTACGATAGTTAACCCAAAATCCTAACTTTTTGAGTTCCCTAGAACGATAACCTTGCACTTTTTCAAGGTCCCAAAAGGCTAAAACCTTTATATATCAATACTTTTAGATTTCATCAGCAAACCCTAATTAAAATTTAATACCTCAATAACTAATAATAACTATAAATTATAATCTCAAATTATTATGGCCCGTCATCACCAAATTCGCATACACGATCGCCAAAAAGATACATATCATACAGTCCAGGTTCCTGAAGACCGCTACATCCTCCACAGTGCCGAAAATCAAGGAGTAGATTTACCATTTTCCTGCCGTAATGGTGCTTGTACTACTTGTGCAGTGAGAGTTATATCTGGCCAACTATATCAACCAGAAGCAATGGGACTATCATTAGAACTGCAAAAACAGGGTTATGCTCTTCTGTGTGTCAGCTATGCTCGTTCTGACCTATTTGTAGAGACACAAGATGAAGATGAAGTATACGAACTCCAATTTGGTCGCTATTTTGGCAAAGGAAAGGTAAAAGCGGGATTGCCATTGGATGAAGACTAAAATCATTTATCTACTTATAGTCTGGATATTTTTCACTGGTTGCCAAAACTCAAATCCCCGCTCGGGCAAAATAATTAGAGTAGAAAGGGTAGTTACTGGACAAACTATCGAGATAACTGACCGTTCTGCTGCTGTACCCATACTAGAACCCATTCGCTTGATAGGTATTCAGGCACCGGATACCAGACAAAAACCTTGGGGACAAGAAGCTAGAACCCAACTAGAAAAGTTAACCTTGGGGCAAGAAGTTTTATTAGAGTTTGATGTCCAGAAAAAAGATAAATTCGACCGCCAACTAGCTTATATTTGGCTGAATGGGAAACTAATTAATGAATATATGGCAGAAGAAGGTTTGGCCTTGGCAGAGCCATATTTTCCTAACAATAAATATACAGAACGTCTTGCTAATGCCCAAGAAAAAGCTAGACTGATGGGGCGAGGTATCTGGAATCCAGAACGCCCAATGCGTCAAACTCCAGCACAATTTCGTCGTGAAAATCTTAAACAGTAGAAAGTCAAAAGTCATGCATTCAAAAGTAATTCGTTGTGAAAATCTTAAACAATAGAATTAAGCAACTCAAAAGTCATGCATTCAAAAGTCAAAAGTAAGAAGTTATTGTTGTTATCAAAATAATGTGGATCTAAAACCCCCCCTTTTCAGGCTATGCTTTATCAGCAAAATTCTTTACAAAATTGGATAATGCCTATTATCAAAAGCTTACGAGCATTTTGTTGGTTTTATAAGCTTTGACAAATTGACTAACTTGTGTGTTCCTAAAAGTTATTTTTTGTCGTTGCGATCGCAACGACACTAGGAGCTTTCAGGATGTAATACATCAAATGATATTTTTGTCAAGTTTTATGTTAAGAAAGATGTTTATAAAGCATAGCTTTTAAGGCAGGGTTTCCTATTAATTAATTAAGTTAATTATTTTTTATGAGTGCAGAACAATTACAAGTTTTCTTAGATATTGCTACTGAAGCTGCTCTTGCTGGTGGTGCAGAGTTGATGTCTTATTGGGGCAATCTTCAAGATATTCAAGAAAAGGGCAGTCCAGGAAATTTGGTAACTGAAGCTGACAAAGCTGCGGAAAAGGCGATCATCAAGGTTTTACAGCGACATCTACCAGACCATGGCATTCTAGCTGAAGAGTCGGGAGAGTTGGGAGATACAACAAGTAGATATCTATGGGCAATAGATCCTTTGGATGGTACTACTAATTTTGCCCACCAATATCCTTTTTCAGCATCCTCGGTAGGATTATTAATTGATGGGGTACCACAGGTGGGGGTGGTATTTAATCCGATTTTGGATGAACTGTTTCGTGCAGCTAAGGGTTTGGGGGCAACTCGTAACCGTAAACCAATTAGTGTTTCTCAGACTACTACGTTAGAAAGAAGTTTGACAATAACGGGTTTTGCTTACGATAGACGGGAGACTACTGACAATAACTACAAAGAATTTTGTCAAATATGTTATCTCACTCAAGGGGTACGACGTTCTGGTTGTGCTTCTATGGATCTATGTTCTATTGCTTGTGGTCGTGCAGATGGTTACTGGGAAAGAGGTTTGTCGCCTTGGGATATTGCTGCAGGTATAGTAGTGTTGGAGGAAGCGGGAGGTAAAGTTACGGCTTATAATGGTAGTCCTTTTGATATGAGTTCGGGTAAGATTTTAGCTACTAATGGCAAAATTCACGATTTAATGAGCAAAGCTTTGATTGAAACTCCGCTTTTGTCTCATTGGTCTACGGTTAGAATTTAGAATTTAGAATTTAGAATTTAGAATTACCTCTTCATTATAAATAGGACTTACGCAGATACGCTATATATAGCGCTCAAAACTATTGTCCAATAGTACTTGGACTATATAAATAGTGCCTTTGCGTAAGTCCTGATAAATTAAGAGGATTGGATCAAAGGATTTTTTTTCTTCTATTAGTTGATTGGATATGGCACAGGTTTCTTCCCCATCCCTCAACCACTTTTTTCTCCATGAATGGAGAGGCTTTAAACCTTAATTATTGGGTAAAGATTTAGTTTAGATTCAATGCAATTTTGTTAAGGAAAAGTTGTTATTATGTCTTTTACATTTAAACAAGGATTATTCCAATTTGATTTCACAGATCATCATGCAATTTTAGGGGTTTCTCTAGATGCAGAATTTGGTGAAATTCGTAAACGTTATATGCGAGTGGCGCGTCGTTTACATCCTGATACTTCACCCTTTGAAAGTGAAACTGATAAAGAATTTGCTAATCAGTTGTTATCTAAGTTGGTGAGTCCAGCTTATAATAAATTTTCTAAGGAAGGCGACCGCGCTGAACTGTTTGTGGTTATCAAAAATCTTAGTAATACTGTTAGTCAAAAGTGCAGTCAAATTAAGTTTACTACTGATGCAGCTCAAAAAATTGCTAAGGCGGGAGATTACCAAAAAGTATATAAGGAAGCTCTCAAGGAATTAAGCGATCGCGAATATGAATCTATTGACAAAACTTTAGATATCATTGGAGAAATTAGTGAATTGAATTTAGCTTATTTACTGCGCAAAAGTGGTTCTGGAGTTGTTAAACCCGCACCTCCACCTACACCGAAACCTCCTAGTGATTCTGTCAAACCCACAACTATAAAACCCTCAACTAAAAATCCTTTGGTAGAGCAAGCTTGTAATAGGGCTAAAACATTAATATCTAATAAAAATTATGTTAAGGCAATTTCTGAGTTAAAAGGAGCTTTGAAATTTGAGCAGAATGATAGTCTTTGTCATGCTTTATTAGGTTTTTGTTACTTCCAGCAAAAGCAACGCAAAATGGCAATATATGAAGTTAAAAGAGCTCTTTCATTAAATCCTCAAGAGCCAAAAGCATTAGAGGTAAAAAAATTATTAGAACAAGGTGCAACTGGCAATAAGAAACCAAGTAAACCAAAAGATAAAAAAGAAACTAAATCTGATAAAAGCGGTGGTTTATTTGGAGGTTTTTTTGGCGGAAATAAAAAGTAATTCAAGAATTTAGAATTTAGAATTTAGAATTTAGAATTACCTCTTTTTATAAATAATTAGGATTGGTTAAAACTGGAGTTTAGACTAAATTTTGGGGTCTTCAGATAATTTGCTCAGAAGCAATGAATACTTGAAACTCATAACCCTTGGAAAATATAAAGGGTGCAGATGTTTTCAATGCTCTTGATTATTTTTCTTTTTTGGCGAGGCAAGGGTGAAGCTGACATTATTCAAACTATTCAAAAAGTCTTTCCAGGGCACAATTAATATCATCAGGACTTACGCAAAGGCACTATTTATAGAGTGCAAGTACTATTGGACAACAGTTTTGAGCGCTATATATAGCGTATCTGCGTAAGTCCTAATCATGTTCGGTTGAATACTTATAATATCTGCGGACCGAAGGCAGCTATGCTGAGGGCAGAAGGCAGAAGGGAAAGAGCAAGGTTAGAAGGCAGAAGGTTTTTTATAACTGATTATCCGAACATGATATAACCTATAGCACCCTAGTGGATAATTGACTGAAAAGTCTTTGCAATGCTGATTTAGAAATAGTCTCAGTCTTGTTGGCCTATCTCACTATTCTCCCTCGGCAAGTTTCTGGCCTGCCTTAATTATGGTTTGCTGAAAAAGTCTTTTAGTAGGGGTAGGAGACAGGAGACAGGAGACAGGAGAAATTGGAATTATAGAGGAGGTAGGAGCTAAGTTTTGTAAGAATGATTTTTCTGCCATAATCGTCCCAAAATACTAGCTTTTTGAGCGTTTTAGACTGAAACAGGCACACTTTTTCAAGGCCCCAAAAAGGCACTTGTCTTTATATATCAATGCTTTTAGATTTATTCAGCAAGCTCTAATTAGTCTAAACTCCAGTTAAAAGGATTTTTTTTCTTTTTTCTCCATGAATGGAGAGGCTTTATACCTGAATTTTTCGGTAAGTTTTAGTATTATAGCGCTACGCATTAAGGTGTTTGACATTTCTAAACCCTGTTATATCATGTCCGGTTGAATAATTAGACAATGGTTGTCCGAAGGCAGGAGGCAGGAGGCAGGAGGCAGAAGGTTTTCTTTCATTGTCACCTTAATTTTATACACGCTCCGATGCTACCGGACATGATATTAG
>NZ_JAAHHG010000550.1 GCF_010692555.1 Okeania sp. SIO3B5
GCACTGTAGTGTAGACTGCGAGTGGTGCAGTCGTCTATGTAGGATACCGTGGAGTATGAGATCAGAGGCGCGCTGCAATAGAGTATGCTTCTCTCCGATTGTGGTGTGGTAAGGAGGCAAAATCAGAGTTTGGTTTCCCCCAATCTTGGGGTGCTAGGGGGGCAAAATCATACCCAGAATCAGCAACGCCATTAATTGTTTGACTTTCTTCTGTTATTAACCAGAGGCGAGGAAAAACAGATGATTTTTGATATTTATGACTTAATGCTTGCGTTAAGTATAAGAAACATCTGAGGTAATCAAAACAATCGTCTATGCTCTTACCTTCTTGCTCCCGCATATCCAAATTTTGCCACTCTTCTACATCGGTATTCTGATTTAATCCCCATAAATAGATAACTCCTTTTAAGGGTAATAATTCATCATCTAAATCAGCTAATAATTGATGAAAATCTTCTAACTGTTTTTGTTTTAATGAATTAATAACTAAACAATGTTGATTGTTGTTTTCTAACAAGGTTTTTATTTGATTTCCAATTCCTTTTTTATCTGCAAATATCAACCAAGTTCCTGCGCTTTCAAAAATATAAGAATTGTCTAATTTTTCAATTTTATCTTGTCTACGCCATTCAACGTTATATAACCAACTACTAAAATATAATTCAGGATAATTAGATGATTTTGCTATTGATTTACTGACTATTTTTTGAGAAGTTAAACCTTCAATTTCAGCAATAAGATTACCCTGTTCATCAAATAATTTTAAATTCGCGATTATGATATTTGAAGATAAGATTTTTCTCCGTTTGACATAACTCCATAGAACAGAAGGAACCGGAGCATAAAGGGAAAATTTTTCAATGGCAATAGGAACATAAGTTTGCTCAATTGTTTCTTCTGGAAAGGTCGCTAATTTCACCTGAAAACAAGCATCCAGCAATCGAGGATTAAAGTAAAAATTGGATTCAGATTCAGTCAAAGACGGTAAAACAACTTTGCCTAGATATTCTTCATTTTCACCATATAATTGTTGAATTAATTGAAACGTTTTGCCATAATTTAAGCCTCGCTTTTGACAAGTTTGATAAAATACAGTTGGTTCGATTTCTTGGTTTAATCTATCTTTTAATTCTGCTAAAAGCATATTTTTTTCCCTATTAAGGGATTGATTTAACCCAATTTGCCCCTGACTGTGTAATATCCAATTTTCTCCATCGCCGTCTAAATGATAAATTTGAAAATGCCGTTCATTTTCTACAATTGTTTGTAACGTTAATGCCGAACTTGGCGTTAAGAATAAGGATTTTTCAAAAGTAATATTTTCTAAAGTAATTAAATGAGATTTTAAACGTTGTCTGCCAACCGCAACTGCCATTTCTACATAAGCTGAAGCTGGTAAAATCAAACTATCTTGAACTTGATGCTCTTTTAACCATTCCAAGCTTTCTAAACTGAAAGAAGATTGAAAAATCAGAGTTTTAATCGCCGAAGGAAACCTATTTCCTAGAAGGGGATGAAGAGAGTGAGAAAGAGATGAGAAACTTAAAGGATTAATCTGATTTTGTAACCTATTTTTGGTAGAAACTTCTAACGGACTTTCCAACCAATAACGTTGACGCTGAAAAGGATAAGTCGGTAAACTGACTCGATGATGAGTATAACCTTGTTCAAAACCATTCCAGTCAATCTCTGCCCCATTTTCATACAATTTAGCTAAACTCTGTAAAATCACTTTTCGCTCTGATTCTTTTCCATCTAAACTTGGCAACCATAATAAGTCATCTTTATCCCTGAAAATTCTACTTCCCATCCGCAAAAGAGTTGAATTTGAACCACATTCCACAAAAACATTGTAATTTTCTTGGTATAACCTTTGCATTCCTTTTGCAAACTGCACGGGTTGAAACAAATGCTCGCACCAGTATTCAGGAGTCGCAACCCTTTCTGTCTCCCATGTCCCCGTAACATTAGAAATAAACCTGATTTTTGGAGAATTAAACTTTATTTTTGCTAAAATATCCCTAAATTCAGCTACCATTGGCTCGACTGCTGACGAATGAAACCCATGATCAACCTTTAAAACTTTATGGGGAATCTCTTGTGAGTTCAATCTCTCTCGAATTATCCCCATTGCCTGTTGTTCCCCTGACACCACAAAATTGTTTTCTCCATTGAAAGCAGCGATCGCTACTTGTGACTGTTCCGGAAGAATAACAGATTGAATTGTCTCATAATCAGACTTAACAGCGATCATTTGACCTTTTTGTGGTAAATTTTGGGTTAAACGCCCCCGTTGTGCCACCAAGTTTAAGCCATCTTCTAAACTAAAAATTCCAGCCACACAAGCTGCAACATATTCCCCTAAACTATAACCCATAACAGCAGTCGCTTCAATTCCCCACGACTGCCACAGTTTAAAGAGACTATACGCCACCGCAAACAAGGAAGGTTGAGTATAGGCAGTCCGATCTATTAAAGCCGAGCTATCATTATCATTGCCATCAAAACTACTGTAAATTATTTCTAAAATAGAGTAATCCCAATTATTTTGCAGAATTTCATCACATTGATCTAAAGTTTGCTGAAAGATAGGTTGAGTTTTATATAATTCCCGCCCCATATTCAGCAGTTGCGATCCTTGTCCTGGAAATAAAAAAGCAATTTTTACAGATTTTGAATTATTTTTAGGAGAATTTAAACTGAAATCTTGTAAATTTTTCCTGATTTGCTCAACTGTTTCTCCTGTCACTGCCAAACGATGGGAATGATGATAGCGTCCGCAATGGGAAGTAAAGCAAACATCTCCTAAGTTCAGGTGAGAATTGTTCTCTAAAAAATCATCATATCGCTGTACTAATTGCTGTAATGCCGTTTCTGTCTTAGCTGAAAGGGTTAAAATTTCCACAGCAGGATTTTTTTCTGCACTTTCTCTTTTTAATTCGGGCTTTTCTTCCAAAATCACATGAACATTCGTTCCCCCAATTCCTAAAGAATTTACTCCAGCGCGACGGGGGAAATTATCCACCTCCCAGTCTTTCAGTTGTGTATTAACATAAAAAGGACTGTCTGCAAAATTAATCTGGGGATTAGGTTGCTTAAAATGCAGAGAAGGGGGAATTTTTTGGCTATCAAGAGCAAGCACCGTCTTAATTAATCCGGCAATTCCCGATGCAATCTGTAAATGCCCGACATTAGTTTTCACCGAACCAATGGCACAAAACCCTGCATTTTGAGTACTTTGGCGAAAAGCTTGAGTCAAACCGTCAATTTCGATGGGATCGCCTAATAATGTTCCTGTGCCGTGGGTTTCGACATAACTAATACTATTTGCCTCAATTTCCGCTTTAGCGATCGCTTCTGCCACCGCACGAGTTTGTCCCTCTCCATTAGGGGCAAGGTAGTTCACCTTACTACCACCATCATTACTCATAGCCGATCCTTTAATTACCGCATAAATATGATCTCGGTCTTCTATGGCTGTTTCTAGGGGTTTTAAAACCACTAATCCCACACCACTGCCAAAAATCGTCCCTTTCGCCTCTGCATCAAAAGCACAACAATGGCCATCAGGGGAAACAATCATTCCTTCTTGATATAAATGACCAATTTTCTGAGGAACTTGGACAGAAACGCCACCTGCTAGAGCTAGATCGCACGATCCATCTAATAAGCTTTGAATCGCTAAATGAACTGCTGCCAAAGAGGTTGAACAAGCAGTTTGTACATTAACACTCGGCCCCTTTAAATTAAGCTTATAGGAGACTTTTGTAGTTAAATAGTCCTTATCATTAGCAACCATGATTTTAAATCCATCAAAGGAGTGGAGAGTCATGGGATTGAGAGATTCTGTAGGATTAAGCTGATGACGATGGGGATAAATATTATTGAGTAAATAAGTATTCATAGCTGCCCCCCCATAAAGTGCGATCGCCCCTTGGTATGATAAGGGATTGTAGCCAGCATCTTCTAAGCTTTCCCAAGCACATTCTAAAAAGAGTCGTTGTTGAGGATCGAGTAATTCTGCTTCTTTTTTTGTATAACCGAAGAAGTCAGCATCAAAGCTTTCAATATCATCTAATATAGGACTAGCTTTTACATAATTAGGATTTTTTACTAAATTCGGATCGATCCCCGTTGCTAATAGTTCTGCTTCACTGAAAAAAGTAATAGATTCTTTGCCTAATGCTAAATTTTGCCAAAATTCTGCTAAATTATTTGCTCCTGGAAAACGACACGCCATTCCAATTACGGCAATTGCTTTTTGCTTAATGTTCCGTTGCTTAAGATTGGTTACTTGAGGGGTTACTTGAGGAGATAAATGGTTAACCAGGGAGTTAATTGTTGGATAGCGAAACAAGTCAGTAATGGCAAGAGAATAACCAAGCTTTTCGGCAATCTTTTCTTGAATTGAAATCAAGGAAATGGAAGTTCCCCCTAATTCAAAAAAATTATCTGCCAAACTTATCGTTTCTTGTCGTAAAACCGACTGCCAAATCTTAATTAATTGCTCTTTTAAGTCTAAAGGATTCAGTAAACAATTAGAATTAAAAAGGTTTTTTATCTGGCTTAAAATTGATTCAAATTCTCCCAATTGAAAGCGCTGAATTAGTTGATTACGTTGAATTTTACCAATAGTGGTTTTGGGAATTACATTTTTAGGAACAGGAATTAAATAATCGGGATTAATACCACAATGGGTAATAACTTGATGACGAATTGTTTTTAATAGTTCTAAAAGAGCGACATTAAACGGCAAATCACAATTAAAGAAAATCGCTAATTTTTCTGTTCCTTCTGTCTCATTCCTTACCCCACAAGCAGCAGTATAGGAAACATTTACTTCCTTAACTTTCTCAACAACTGACTCAATTTCATGACTGTAATAATTAACCCCATTAATAATGATAATACCCTTACTGCGTCCAGTTAAAACTAAATGACCCTGACTCAGAAATCCTAAATCTCCCGTATCAAACCAACCTTCATCTAAAAAAGCAGATTGGGTTGCATCTAAATTTTGATAATACCCCGAAAAAACTGCCTCTCCTTTGACTTGTAAATGACCAATTTTTCCTTCCGTTAAAACCTGATTCTGATCATCAACAATTCGCAATGTTATCCCCGGAATAGGTTTACCTAAATCCATAAACATTGCTTGATTTTCTGCTAGATTATCCCCTTCTACATCTACTTTTTCTTGTCGAGAAGTATCAATCATATAAACCTTTAAAGGAGAATCATCTGGCAATGAATAAGTAATTCCAGAACCAAATTCAGCCATCCCAAAAGCCGTTCGTAGAGCATTTTTTTTCAAGCCATACTTTTCTAATTTTTCCAGACAACTTTGCATTACTTTATGATTTACCATTTCTCCAGCATTTAAGAGAAATTTTACACAAGATAAATCCCAATTATTGTCTCTTTTTTGCCCTAGTTTATCATTCATTAAAGCATAAGTAAATGTCGGCGCCCAACTGTGACTAACTCGGTTACTATCAATTAAATCTAACCAATTTAAAATATTCCCTAAAATATATTCTTTTTGAATATATATGCTTTTACATCCTAATAATATACAGCGCAGATGCCAATCTGAAATACTGCCAATATGCTCAAAAGGTAGCCAATTTAAAATAATATCATCAGGGGAATGTTGATTTAAAATATTTGCTCCTCTCCCACGAACAATCAAATTCCGATGACTTAATTGAATACATTTCGGCTTTCCTGTACTACCTGAACTTAAAGTTAAAAAAGCAACATCATCTGGTTCAGAAAGATGATAAAATGAATCAGCAGTAGCTTGATTTAGTTCTTCAAAAAAGACAAATTGATGATTGTTTTTCCCGGCAGTAATAGTAGAGATTAAATCGCTTCTCTGATGAGAAAAAATAATTAAAGCTTTATCAAAAACTTGTAGGAGATGAGTTAGTTTTGCTAAAGTTGCAGGGGTTTCTTGATGACAATTAGGCAAATCTAAAATAAGAGGAATAAATCCCCCTAAAATACATCCCCAAAACCCACTGAGTAAATCGCTATGATCTTCCAATAATAGAATAACCAAATCTTTAGGTTTAAAACCCCTTTGTCGTAATCCCCCTAAAACCCGTTCTGCCTTTGACTGCAATTGCTGATAAGATTGAGTTCTAGCATTTCCCTGACGGTCTAGGTAGATTAGACAATCTCCCTTGGTTTTCATTGTTACTTGTTCTAATATTCCTGTTAAAGTTATTGGGAAATTGGACAGAGCCTTGAGATGGGCTTCAGAAGTGATAGCTAGGTGATTTGACTTAGATTTACGAGTTTGGGTCATTGACCAGAAAATTGGGTTTCAAGCCTCGCCCATAAGCGGGCGACTTTTTAGTTGATTTTGTGCAACAAATTATGTTATCATGTTGTGAGTCAAGAGGCAATTCTATGAAAGCTAGATTTAAGTATCGTATCTATCCAACACAGGGACAAAAATACCGACTAGCCAAGCT
>NZ_JAAHHG010000551.1 GCF_010692555.1 Okeania sp. SIO3B5
AGTAGGGTTTAAAGGAATAAGATATTTTGGATTAATGCCTATAATCCTTACGAACATTACTGAATCATTATTATTACTTAATAACTGAAGTTCCGTTGGAAGTATAGCATTATTTTTGGGAATTGGTATAAATTATCTATATCTGAGCGATCGCGACAGCGCAACAGAGTTCTATCACTTCTACTAGCTCACAAATCATCCGTACATCTGTGGCAAAATCTCTGTCTTGCTTTGGCGTTGAATAAAAAGTCATACGTAGGTACGAACAACACCCAATAGTTACATACTACCATGATTTTTTTAGGGATACAAGGGGAATATCCAGCCTATTTTTTTGGTGCTTCACAGAATGAGTAAGCGGTGTGAGTTTATGGCATCTGTGGGAGAAATCTTGAGCTTTTGGTTGCTTCACAGAATAATTTTTTCTGATGTGATTGCTAGTGATCGCTTTTGAGTCTCTATATTATGCTTACTTCTAAAATGCTGTTTTGGAGTTGAATAAAAAGTCATGCGTAGGTACGAGCAACACCCAATAATTACATACTACTATGATTTTTTTGGGGATACAAGGGGAATCTCCTGCCGTTTTTTTAGTGCTTCACAAAATGAGCAAGCAGTGTGAGTTTATGGCATCTGTAGGAGAAATATTCTTGGTGCTTCACAGAATGAGTTGTTGGTTTGTAATGGTAGCGATCACGCTGTGAGTTTATTTATAAAAGTCTCTATAAAAGGAATATTTTCTTTTAGTGCTTCACAGAATGATTTTTTCCTTCTGATGTGATTGTGAGCGATCGCTTTTGAGTCTCTATATTATGCTTACTTCTAAAATGCTGTTTTGGAGTTGAATAAAAAGTCATGCGTAGGTACGAGCAACCCCCAATAATTACATACTACTATGATTTTTTTGCCGATGCAAGGAAAAATTCCTTCCTTCACCGACTTTTTTTTGTAGCTTCACAAAATGCAGATTCTCTCATCCGTACATCTGTGGCAAAATCCTTGTCTGTCGCTAATTTTCTTCTTAGGTGCTTCACAGAATGAATATTCTATATCTGAGCGATCGCGACAGCGGAACAGAGTTCTATCACTTCTACTAGCTCACAAATCATCCGTACATCCGTGGCAAAATCTCTGTCTTGCTTTGGCGTTGAATAAAAAATCATGCGTAGGTACAAGCAACCCCCAATAATTACATACTACCATGATTTTTTTAGGGATACAAGGGGAATTTCCTGCTGATTTTTTTGGTCTGCACAGAATGCAAACTTAGATTAATCATCCGTGCATCCGTGGCAAAATCCTTGTCTTGCCCTGACTTCTCCCACTCTGAAAAAAATTTCCCCGCTTCGCGGGAGGGAAAGAAAAAAGAAAAATAGAGTAAAGGGCAAAAGGGGAAAAGAGAAAAGGGCTACAGAGTTATCCCGCCAGAACACACAATACGAAAACCAGTATAGCAGTCGTGGATGCCGCGCCTACTGAGGTAGTCGCGATACGCGGAACGGCAGTCATCAGGATAGTCGTTCCAGGAACCGCCCCGCAGCGGAGAACGATTCTCATTTCCATCTAACCAAGCACTTCCATTAACAGGCGCACCTTCATAGTTATAATGCCAATAATCAGCACACCATTCCCAGACATTACCGTGCATATCGTACAAACCAAAACTATTGGGTGGAAAAATTCCCACATCTGTTGTTTTTCCACGATATTTTCCTTCGGGTTCATCAGCATAAGTAGAACTGCCACGATAGTTAGCTAACTCAGACGTTATAGTTTTGCCAAAATAAAATGGTGTTGTTGTTCCTGCTCTACAAGCATATTCCCACTGACTCTCACTAGGTAAACAATATTTTTTACCTGTTATTTGTGAGAGCTTCTGACAATATTCTGTCGCGTCGTTCCAACTTACATTTTCTACAGGACGGTTTGCCCCTTTAAAACTAGAAGGATTATTTTCATTTCGAGTTCTCATAATCACCTGCCAAAAATTCTTTTTTTCCATAACTGCTTGCCACTGTGCTTGAGTGACTGGATACTTTCCCATGAAAAATTCTGGCACATCTACCTTACGACGCATCAAGTTTTCTGGTTTGATGTCTCGGTGAATTATGTTGTTTTGATGAGCTACTGCTAATGCTGATAATATTCCTTTGAGTAAGGCAATGGTGTAAGACTCGCTTAATTTTTTTCCTGGGGTAAGTTCTTTACTTATATCTTGCCCTTCTATATATTCTTGTACTAAGTAAAATTCTGTTCCTTCCTGGAAGTGAGCAAATAATTTTGGTATTTGATCTGAGTCTTTGCCTAATTCGTATAATGCTTCTGCTTCTCTATCAAACAATTTTTGAGCAATGGACAAAACTGCTGGATCTGAGGTTTTAGGTGATAGATGTTTAACTACACATTTGGGTTTTTTTGGTAAGTCTAAGTCTTGAGCTAAGTAGGTATCTCCGAACCCTCCACTTCCGAGAGTGTCGAGAATTTTGTATCGTTGTCTCAGGATTTTTCCTAGCTGCATTACTTTTTCAGTTATGAGTTGTCAGTTCTTAGACTTCTTCGTATATCGTCTAGTCTTGTTTCAAGAGTTTTCCAACTTGTGTAATCTAATTTTGCTGTTAAGTTAGGGAAATATGGTTTTTTTGGCCGAATTTATTTGAGTATATATGAGCGCACCTTCTCCATTATGTTTATAGTACCATGTCAAGTTTTTTTGTCAACCCCCCCCCTTTTTTCAGTTATGGCGCTGTGCGCAGGCAACAGGCAACAGGCAACAGGCAACAGGCAACAGGGAGAAATAATTGATAATTTATGGATAAAAATTGATTTTATTTTTGATTTTTACCCGATGTCTAATGATGATTGATATCATGTCTGCGGTGAAAATATCAGGAACGGGAAAATATCAGGAACGGGCAAGATGCCCATTCCACATTATTCAGTATTTGTATCTTAGTTAGAAAATTTTATATGTATATAGTGTGTTTTTCGCATATAATAAAAATCCTTCACTATATATAGAGTGCATTATTAAATGAACCTTAAGGCCGAACCACCAATTAATTATTTCCGAGAATGGACTAATAGTTGTGTCGATGACCAACTAATACACCTTAATGTTATCCCTTTAGAAGGACAACGGCCTTATGAATTTTTGTTTTATTCTGATGCTATTCCTAGACGAAATGATGGCCGAGTAACTAGCCAAATATTAAAGCGATACCAACACGTTGAAGAAGGTGGATGGTGGTGTTCGGGAATTGATTTACTTACAGGAGAAGAAGACCTTTGGGGTTGTTTTAAACCTAGTCAACCACGTCACAGTTATGACCAAAAAAAGTTAATTAAATACGAACATCCTCCGAAAATTCCTACCAGTTTATTTGCCCTAAAAATACCTCTACATTTGTGGCATCAAATTGCTAGTCGTTATCAAATAGAAATTCTGCCAGAAGATATTAATAATAATCAACCAGACTTTGGTTTTTGGCAGTGGTTTATCGCTCATCCTGAAATACCTTTATGTATTACTGAAGGGGCAAAAAAAACTGGTGCTTTATTAACAGGTGGTTATGTAGCGATCGCTTTACCAGGAGTTTTTGGTGGATATCGAGTTATTAGGGATGAATATGGCAACCGTATTGGTAAATCGAATTTAATTCCTCAGTTAGAAAAGCTAGCAAATAATCATCGAGAAATTTATATTGCATTTGACCAAGATACGAAACCTAAGACTATTAAAAATGTTAATGCTGCTATTAGACAAACTGGATATTTACTCACAAGAAAAGGATGTAATGTTAAAGTTATTTCCTGGAATCCAGAATTGGGTAAAGGAGTTGACGATTTAATTGCAAATCATGGGCAAAGTGCGTTTGATGAAGCTTATAAAAACGCATTACCTCTAGAACTTTGGAAGGCTAAATCATTTAGCAAACTTACATATCCTGTAAATCTTAGAGTTAATAGTCGTTATCTTTCCGAGCAACATATTTTAGGTTCTATCAGCAGTAATAATTTACAAAAATTAGATAATCTTGACTTAGCTTATAGCACTAATTTTCCGGCAAAATTAGTAGGAATTAAATCTGCTAAGGGCACTGGAAAAACTAAGTTATTAGAGAAAATTGTCAGTGAAGCTGTAGCTCGCAATCAAAAGGTTTTAGTTATTGGGCATCGAGTGCAGTTAGTACAAGAATTATGTCAACGTTTCGGACTAAAATATATTACAGAAGTAGATAAAAAATCGGATGATAAATTATTAGGTATTGGTTTATGTATTGATTCTCTACATCCTAATTCTAAGGCTAGTTTTAATCCTGAAAATTGGTCAGATGGAGTGGTAATTATTGATGAAATAGAACAGGTAATTTGGCATGGTTTAAATTCTAATACTTGTCGGCAAAACCGAGTAGAAATTCTCAGGTCTTTCAAAACATTAATGCAAAATGTTTTAGGAGGTGTGGGTCAGGTATTTATAGCTGATGCTGACTTAAGCGATATTTCAATAGATTATCTACAAGCTTTAGCAGGAGTAAAATTAGAACCTTTTATTATTCAAAATGATTGGCTACCAGGAGAAAAAGAAGCTTGGCAAGTTTTTAATTATCCAGAAACTACTCCCAAAAGATTAATCGTAGATTTACATAAACATATCCGTGAAGGTGGCAAACCAATGGTGTGTTTATCAGCACAAAAAATTACCAGTAAATGGGGAACTCGTGCTTTAGAAGCTTATCTAAAAAAACAGTTTCCTGACTTAAAAATTCTCAGAATAGATTCGGAATCTTTAGCTGAACCTAATCATCCTGCTTATGGTTGTATTAAATCATTAAATCAAGTATTGCCAAAATATGATATTGTCTTAGCTTCTCCCTCAATTGAAACAGGAATTAGTATTGATATTCAAGGTCATTTCACTTCAGTTTGGGCTATTGCTCAAGGAGTACAAGGAGCAACTTCCGTTTGTCAATCTTTAGGTAGAGTTCGTGAGAATATTCCGAGATATTTATGGGTAGCAAATTCTGGTTTTAATCAAGTTGGTAATGGTTCGACTTCTATTACTTCTTTGCTCAATTCCGAACAACGTCTGACTCAACTAAATATTAGACTATTGCAACAGTCAGATTTTGATGGTTTGGAAGATTTAGAAACAGGTTTTCAGGCAGAATCTTTTTTGTGTTGGGCAAAACTAGCCGTTCGTTTCAATGCAGGAATGAATCAATATCAAGAGTCTATTTTAGAAGCTTTGCGATTAGAAGGACATCATATTCTCCAAGCTTCCCCAGAAGTTTTAGCTAATAATTTAGAAGCCAAAAAATCATCAGAAACACTTACAGAAATTAATGATTTACAAGAGGCGATCGCTACTGTAATTAAGCAAAATTATCAGACAGAATGTGAGGCGATCGCTACTGCACGAAATATTAGTTTTACCGAGTATCAAAAACTCAAAAAGCGATTATCCAAAACCAGCAAACAACAACGGGAACAACGAAAATTTGAATTAATGTTGCGTTATAGTATTCCGATCACTTCTGAGTTGGTAGAAAAAGATGATGCTGGATGGTATCAACAGTTGCAACTACATTATTTTATGACTGTAGGGCGACAATACTTAGTAGCACGAGATGCTGAGGTAGCGAAAACAATTTTGGAGTTGGGCAAGGGAAATATTTTCATACCTGATTTTAACGATCGCTTATTGGGTGCAACCATCGGGGTGATGGAATTATTGAAAATACCGCCATTGTTGAAAGATAAGCAACGGGAGTTGAAAAATATTGATGAAGATTTGCAATTGTTAGCCAAGACTGCTTTAGCAAACCGAACAGCAATTAAAACTATAGTCGGGATAGGGTTAGCGGTAAATTCTAGTCCTATTACAATAGTGCGGCGTTTTTTGGATAAAATTGGTTATAGTTTGGAGTGTTTGCGGACAGAGAGTCATCAGAAAAAGCGATTGCGAATTTATCGTATTGTTCATCCTGATGATGGTAGGTTTGAAGTGTTTCAGCAATGGTTGAGTAGTAGTAGTAGTGGACAGTTTCAGCTAAAATAGTGCTTTAGAGAAGTCAGGGCAAGACACGGATTTGGCCACGGATGCACGGATGGATGCACAGCTAAAACTTTGCAGAGCGCTTTTTTCGTCACCCCATCCCCCCATCACCCCATTTTCTAATGCAACATTTAAGATGAAACAGTCCAGTAGGGTGTGTTAGCGTCAGCGTAACTGAGCGAACATAAAAATCTAGATGGTGCGTTACATTTCATTAACGCACCCTACTGGACCTCCCCATCTCCCCATCTCCCCATCTCCCCATCTCCCCATCCCCCCATCACCCCATCTCTCCCACTCCCCTACTCCCCTACTCCCCCACTCCCCTACTCCCCCACTCCCCTACTCCCCCACTCCCCTACTCCTTATTTCTTATGTTTAGCGTAATGTCTCTCCATTAACTGAGCAACTTCAGGATTATAA
>NZ_JAAHHG010000552.1 GCF_010692555.1 Okeania sp. SIO3B5
TAAAAAAAATTTCATCTTCACCTAAAGAGCAAATCTTTCTAAATTCTCTTTTCTCCTGACTCCTGAGTTCTGACTCCTGACTCCTAGATTAACTATCTAATTACACCGATGCTACCGGATTTGATATTAGGTATTGAAAAAGTACATGGTTTTTAGCTCTTCATGCTCAAAAAGTTAGCACTTTGAGCGCATAGTTGGGCAAAAAAATTCTCCCCTACTCCCCTACTGCTTAAAAAAGACTTTTTCAGCAACCCTACCTACTCCCTTCCGTATCCGTATATCCGTGCCATAATCCGTGTGAGCCACTCCCCTACTCCTTCAAACCATAAACCCGAAACCAATCAACAGCATCCTGAAGGGCAACTCTAATGGAAGACTGAGGTAAACCCAACTCATTCACCGCCTTAGAAGCATCATAATACATTCGTTGTTGAGACATTCGTACACCATCCATAGGAATAGAAGGTTGTTTCCCCAAACTTCCCAGAATTATTTCATCAACCCATGCCACAGTCAAAGGCAACCAAACAGGAACAGTTTGTCTAGGAGCAGCTAAACCCGTAATCTCCTCCAATAAATCTAGTAACCCCTTAAGTGTCAGATTTTCATTTCCCAAAATATAGCGATCGCCACATTTCCCCCTTTCCAAAGCCAACAAATGCCCCCAAGCTACATCCCGAACATCAATAATATTCAAACCAGTATCTACATAGGCAGGCATTTGCCTACGCAAAAATCTGACAATAATATCACCAGTAGGAGTAGGTTTAATATCCCAAGCACCAACAGGAGTAGTAGGATTAACAATCACTACATCTTGCCCCATATTAACCGCCTTCACCGCCTCCTGCTCTGCCAAAAACTTAGACTTTTTATAATCACCAATCAACTTCTCCAGTGGAGACTGATAACCCTCATCAACAACCGCACCAGAAACCCCCACCCCAATAGCAGCAACAGAACTCGTATAAACAGTCCGCTCAACTTTTGCCCGTCGTGCCGCCTCCAAAACATTCCGCGTACCAAACACATTATTTCTGTAAAGCAACTCTCTATCCTTTTGCCACAAAGAATAATGAGCAGCAACATGAAACAAAACCTCACACCCCACCATCAACTCCCATAACTGGGAGTCATTTAAGTCACCCAGCACAACCTCCACATCCAAACCATGGAGATTATCCAGACAACTTGTGGGGCGAACAAGCGATCGAACAGCATAACCCTGCTGCAATAACAACCTGACCAAATTCGCCCCAATAAAACCACTGCTACCAGTGACAAAAGCTCTCAACTTCTAAAACCCAGCAGGATCGACAAGCAAATCATCGCAGAAACCTCTCTTTGTGGGCAGTAAAATATCTGCTAACTTATCTCCCACTAGAGGTCTACGCATTTTAATTTGAAACTCAGAAAACAAGCCATCCCTACATCTTACTTTCACACTTTTAGCAGCTCCTTCTCCAAAAGAATTTTCAAAAGCTGTATCTATCTGAGAACGAGTAATAGTTTTACCAATATTTTCCGCAAACAACTCCTGTACTTCAGAATCATTCACTTCTCGAAGTAAATCTAGGGAAATATCATAATAAGTATCTTCATCTCGCCCATCGCAAGTTCCATGTTTGATCCACTCGTGACGATGTAGATAAGACCGTACCCCAGGCATTAATACTGCTAAATCAGAAGTTGTCTGTTCATCCAGATCCAATGGAGGTAAATCATCCCAGTCTCCCTGCTTATCATTACTTTTGTCTTCATAAGACACACCACAATAGGATGCTCTATCAGGCCATAAGCCATGTAAAGTGAAATTAGTGGCATCGTAGCGGTCTGCTGTTTGGGAACGACACTCTGGTTTACTTTGCTTTGTTTGACAGAAAGCTGGTTGCCAGCTAATGGCAAGGACATATTTATCTATACAACGTCCTATAGGGCAGCTTTGACCAGTGAGTGTTTCTGTGTCGTCTCCTTGTGTTTCACTGATAATTTGTCCGTCAGGATCAAATTCACCACAGCTCTTGTTGACCCATTTAGTTTGTCCATCTACTTTGATATTAAAGTAGTCTCCAGTTTCTTTGTTTCGCCCTAAGACTGGGTAAACCTTTCCCACTTCAAGAGCGACAGGTCCAGTTTTCTTTCTGAAACTTGTGTAGGCTTCACAACTATTATTCATTGTGAAATTCCCATCAATTTGATAGAAGGCGAGAGCTGGACTTTGTCCCAACAGTAGAAAAGATAATAGGAATGCGATGATTAATCTCATTAAATCTCCTTTGTTATTTTGGTCGCAGAACTATTTCAATATATCGGAACGGAGGGACATTCAACAATTAATAATTAATAATTAATAATTAGGGCTTGCTGATTAAATCTAAAAGCATTGACATATAAAGACAAGTACCTTTTTGGGGCCTTTAAAAAGTGCCTGCTTTTCAGCTCTTCATGATCAAAAAGTTAGTCTTTTAGGCGCATAGTTGAGCAGAAAAATCATTCTTACAATTGTTACTCCTACCTCCTCGCTCATTCCCCTAACTCCTGTCTCCTGTCTCCTACCCCTACTAAAAGACTTTTTCAGCAAGCCCTAATTAAGCAACCTTAAATTCATAAGGTAATGGCAATAATTCATCTTCCTTTAAAGTTGCCATCGCATATTCGCGTCCTTGACTATCAGCAAACTGCTTCATAAAACCGATATAAAACGTCTCTCTTGGTGCGCGTTCCCTTGCGTCTGACGCCGACGCGGGGTCGCACCGCATAATTAGTTACATTTTAATGTTTACTTCCTGCTTCCACCGGAACTGTCGGCAGCACTCCGTCCACAGGCATCAACGACCGAGCCGACCGCATTTCTTAAATTAGAAGTAAACTAAGATAAGCCATTATATCAAATCCGGTTAAACAGCCATAGAATGGTTAAGTCTTTAGAATTCAGCAATTCTGCAATTCAGAATTCAGGAGAAGAAAGATAAGACAAGATGAGCGTAGTTATGACAATTAGATAATTTTTTTATGTCCAATTAAGCGGATTTGATATTACACACTTAACAAGCGTTTCAATAATAAAAGCAACTGAGTACAAACTCCTATTGCGACATCCGCAATAAAAGCAACTGAGTACAAACTCTTATTGCGACATCCGCAATAAAAGCAACTGAGTACAAACTCCTATTGCGACATCCGCAATAAAAGCAACTGAGTACAAACTCCTATTGCGACATCCGCAATAAAAGCAACTGAGTATAAACTCCTATTGCGACATCCGCAATAAAAGCAACTGAGTACAAACTCCTATTGCGACATCCGCAATAAAAGCAACTGAGTATAAACTCCTATTGCGACATCCGCAATAAAAGCAACTGAGTACAAACTCCTATCGTGCTTTGTTACCCTAAAAAAGCGATCGCCACTGCTATGAAAAATAAGGCATACTCCTCAAGAGTCATCTTTAAGATGACTTAAACTATTAGCCAAGGATTTCAATCCTTGACGAACTTGGCTTGGCGAACTTGGCTAGCCATGTCATCCGCCAAGAAATAAATTTCTTGGCTCAAAGCAGAAGTCATCTAAAGATGACTAGTGATCGCTCCTCTCCCCATAATTTAAAAAATAAACAGCTACAGCAAAAGGAAGAATAATACCAGGCATCATCACGATCGCTCCCTCAATCCAAACCAACAATTCAAATCAAATCCCAAAAAAAATCCGCGCCATGGATGGGAAAGGGAGTTGACAGCAGATTTTTTTCCAAGTAGGATTGTATTATTGGGTGCAACTCGCCCGTACCATTGATTTTTTATTCAATTAAATTTCCAAGCGATCGCTCCTCTCCCCATAATTTAAAAAATAAACAGCTACAGCAAAAGGAAGAATAATACCAGGCATCATCACGATCGCTCCCTCAATCCAAACCAACAATTCAAATCAAATCCCAAAAAAAATCCGCGCCATGGATGGGAAAGGGAGTTGACAGCAGATTTTTTTCCAAGTAGGATTGTATTATTGGGTGCAACTCGCCCGTACTCTTGATTTTTTATTCAATCAATTTTGTAAGTGATTGCCCCTATCTCCATAGCTGAAAAACTAAATAGCTACAGCAAAACGAAGAATAATAACAGGCATCATCACGATCGCTCGCCCAACCCAAACCAACAATTCAAATCAAATCCCAAAAAAAAATCCGCGCCATGGATGGGAAAGGGAGTTGACAGGGATTTTTTTCTCTAGTAAGATTGTATTATTGGGTGCAACTCGCCCGTACTCTTGATTTTTTATTCAATCAATTTTGTAAGCGATCGCCCCTATCTCCATAGCTGAAAAACTAAACAGCTAAACTAAAGACAAAGACTGATCAACAGAAACCAAAGTATTCGCACAAATCACCCCAGAAGCAGCTACTGCCGGAACACCAATACCAGGCAACGTACTATCACCCACTCGATACAAACCAGAAATAGGAGTATGAGGCCCAGGAAAACTACCATCACCAGCAACAATAGCAGGCCCATAAGAACCGCGATCGCGTCGTAAAAAGCGAGCATGAGTCAGAGGCGAACCAATTAACTCCAGAGTTATACGTTCTCGGACATCAGGAATAACCCTTTCCAAAGCCAAAAATAAAGACTCAGCTTTTTCACGTTTGCGTTGCTGATAAGAATCATCTTTTTGCCAACCAGAAAAAGATTCCAGAGTATAAGCATGAACCACATGATGGCCTGGGGGAGCAAGATGAGCATCCCAAACCGAAGGAATAGAAATCATACAAGTATTGCCAGGAGTGCTAATATCAACATCCCCATCCAGCACAACCACATGATGTCCTGTCAAATCTTCCAAACCATCAGCACGAATACCCAAATGTAAGTGCATAAAACTTTCTACAGCAGGAGTCGCCAAAGCAGCTTCCCGGTAAGAAGGCGGTAAATCTTCTAATTGCAATAACTTAGTATAGGTATCCCAAATCGTAGCATTGGAAATTACAACATTCGCCTTAACAACTTCATCCCCACGCAGCCTTACCCCTATTACCTTGCCAGACTCTATTAATATTTGTTCCACATGAGCATTCAAACGTAACTCACCACCCCAACGTTCTAAACCTCTAACCAAAGCATCAACTATGGCACCACTACCACCTATAGGATATTCCACAACAGAATTAGAACGTTCTCCCAACATAAAGGCCACCTCTGGAGCAACGGTACCATCAGCTTTTAAACCAGAGAGGAGAAAACATTCCAAGTCAATTAAACGACGTACCCATGGGTCTTGCACCCACCTGTCCATTATTTGTCCAACAGAACCTCCAATATCTCTTAGATAAGGTAGTAACTTCAGCAAAGATAGTCCATATTTTCCTAATAAAATAGGAATTAACCAAAAATCAGCTCTTAAAATTGTAGTGGGAATTTCTTTGAGGCCGTCATATATTTGCAAGAGATGCTCTTGAAATTGTTCTAATTCTTGAGCACCTTGAGTTGTGAATTTAGCAACAGCTTCTATGTAGGACGACGCATCGGAATAGATAGGCAAACTACCTTCAGGAAAATGATAATGTCCTAGAGGATCATAGACAACTGTCTCAATAGATTCTCCCAAAATTTCTAGGACTTTTTGTAAAGGATTGAGACTATTGGGGTCAGCTAGTCCACAATAAAATGAAGGGCCAGAGTCAAAATGGAAACCTTGACGAGAGAAAGAGTGAGCAGCACCCCCAGGAATAGTATGGCTTTCACAAATTAATACTTTTTTGCCATAGTAGGCTAGCATTGCTCCTGCAACTAATCCTCCAATGCCACTACCAATGACAATTACATCAAAATTTTTCATCAAGTATCTTGGGGTTACACATTATGGAATGATACTGCAAAAAATTGGTTTAGATTTTGACTAAAAAAAACCTAATGTTAATCATTCTAGCAATTCTCAAATCCAAAATCCTGTCCATCAAAAATCTCAAATCATTTGTGACTGTGCAACGCCAAGAACAGGGAACAGGGAACAGGGAACAGTAGGAAAAACATTTCCCTGTTTAAGGTTTATTTTCAGCATAAGTCAAACACCAACGAGTTATTTATTAAATTTTTTTTGAAAGAGGAGATGTCTATTAAACATCCCCAAAAATAAAAAATAAAATAAATTATAGTATATAAATTATCATTTATTTCCCCCTATTTCCTGATTCCTATTACCTATTTCCTCTTTTCTATAGAGATCTATTTAATATCTTAAATATGTTTCTACTCTAGCAAAGTAACTGAACTAATTAACGAAAAATTATGGTCTCAAGTCTCCCCATTTTAAGGTGAGAAAAAAAGAGCATATTCTATATTTCAACCCTGCTTATTGCAGAGGTACTGATAACTGTTAACGCAGTTCCTCCGATCGGAGGCTAACTGGTAACTGATAACTGAAATGACCCCTGTTATCTAATTTCCAGATATTTTCTGCATAACTCAAATAGGACTACTATAT
>NZ_JAAHHG010000553.1 GCF_010692555.1 Okeania sp. SIO3B5
TCTCGCACAGTTTGAATTAACCTTTTTTCTTCATTAGATTCTAACTTTAAACGTAAGTAACGAATATAAACTTCTATAATATTTGAATCGCCCATAAAATCATAACCCCAAACAGTTTCTAATATTCTATCTCTTGTCAAAACTTGTCGAGGATGAGCCATTAAATATTCTAATAAATCAAATTCTTTTGCTGTTAATTCAATTGCTCTATTACCCCGATAAACTTCCCTGGTACTTCTATTTAAACTCAGATCTTCAAACATTAATAAATCAGGATTAGGTTCTTGAGTACGTCTGAGATGTGCCCTAACTCTAGCTAATAATTCTTCCACACTAAAAGGCTTTAAAACATAATCATCCGCCCCTGCATCTAAACCAGCTACGCGATCGCTCACATCATCTTTAGCTGTTAATAGAATAATTGGTACTTGATCGCCAGTAGTTCGCAAACGACGACATAATTCTAATCCTGATAAACCAGGTAACATCCAGTCAAGAATTATCAAATCTGGCTTAATTTCTCGTGCCATTGTTATGCCGGCGAACCCATCATTAGCCACAGTTACTTGATAACCTTCATATTTAAGTTCTAGCTCGATAAATTGAGCTAGCTTTGCCTCATCTTCAACTACCAAAATGTTAGAAGTCATAGCCCAAAAAAACCAGAATACACTGTATTATAGTATATTAAGTATAGTTTAATTTTATATAAACAGGACTTACGCAAAGACACTGTGTATAGAGTCCAGTAACTATTGGACAATAGTTATGAGTACTATATATAGCGTATCTGCGTAAGTCCTAATAATTTTTCATATTGACGAAAAAATCAAATCAAGCTAAACTTAACTTTAGGTAAAGTTATGTCCGCTATGTAAGCTCAATTAATCTCTCTAGATGTCCAATCAAAGCCGATTTCTTCGCTCAAAACGGCTACGAGCAGCCCTGTGGTATGCGGCTAATGGTAAGTGCCAGAAATGTGGATGCGATCTACCTACAAATTGGCACGCAGATCATATAGAGCGCTGGGCCGAGACTAACAGAACCAATGTCCACGAAATGCAGGCACTATGTCCTAAATGTCATTATGAAAAAACTGCTGAGGAGAACAAAAGCATGGCAACAGGAACGCAACTGAGTTTATTTCCCCAATCTACAGAGTCTATTAAACTTAGGCATCATCAAGAACAATTTCTACAAATATGTAAACGTATCCAGGCAGGGGAAAAAATTAGAAAGGTTGTCATGGTAGTTACACCTGGGGGTGGTAAAAGCTTGATTCCAATTATTGCTGCTGCAAATTTGATTCCCTCTCCAGGAGCAAGAAATTTTCAAGGAACTATCGCGGACAAAATTTGTTGGATAGTGCCACGACTTAATCTGCAAAAGCAAGCAGAAGAAAATTTTGTATCTCCGTATTTTACAGAACAACTGGAGTATGAACATAAAATTAGGGCGAATAACAATGATCCAAATCCTTCCAAAGGAACATCAGGTTATGCTGCTACTTATCAAGCAATAGTAGCTAACCAAAATCTTCATGCACAAGAATTTAAGTGTCATCGCTATATTTTGGTTTTGGACGAGTTTCATCATGTCGAAGAAGGTGGTTCCTGGCATAAAGCTTTACAACCATTAGTAGATCGGGCAGTTTTAGTGATTATGGTAACTGGAACTGCTCAAAGAGGGGATAAGAAGCAAATAGCTTTTATGCCTTATAGACAAACTACTGATGGTATGACTCCCGATCTGTTTGATAGTGAAGATATACGAGTTATTCGTTACACAAGAAGTGAAGCGTTGAGAGAGGAGGCGATCGTTCCTCTTCATTTTGAGTGGGGTGATGGAGATGCAGAATGGGTAGATAAAAAAGGAGAACGGCGTTCTGTAGATAGTCTAGCAGAAGCGGGAGATTATACAGGTATAGCACTTAGCACAGCACTGAAGACAGGATATGCTCGTCAGCTACTAACTCAATGTACTGATAGCTGGAAATCTTACAAACAGATTAATTCACGAGCGAAAATGTTGGTTCTTGCACCATTAATATCAACAGCTAAGGAATATTTGAAGTGGTTGAATGATTTAGGAATAAAAGCTGTAATAGCTACAAGTGATGATTCAAAAAAAGCCCAAGCAGATATAAAAAAATTTAAGAAAGACTATAAAGAGGGAGATGGGAAAGCAGTTGATGTTTTGGTGACAGTGGCAATGGCTTATGAAGGACTTGATGTTCCAGCAATTACTCATATTGCCTGTTTAACTCATATTAGAAGTACACCTTGGTTAGAGCAATGTTGGGCAAGAGCAGCTAGAGTAGATAGAGAAGCTAAGGATTTAAAAAAAACTGGTTTAATTTTTATGCCTGATGACCAGTTTGCCCGTGATTGTGTAGCAAAAATAATGGCTCAACAAGAACCTATTATTAGGGAAAGAGAACAAGAGCAATATGATAGGAGTAGTGGAAAAAATGGAGAAAAAGATAGTAGTAAAAATAGCCAAGATTCAGATGATTCTAATATTCCATTAAATTCTAATCTAACCAGATCTAGAGCTTCCGATTTAAGTAGTGGTGAAACTATTGATTACGGTGAAACGGCTAAAATAAAATCAACAATGCAAAATATTTTAGGTCGAGATGTACCAATCAGTACTATAGAAATGAAGCGTATTATAGATACTTATAATCAGGACAAAGGAGAAGTATATTCTGAGCAATTTATTAGTACAAAAGAAATTTTAACACCTAGTGAAGAAGAAAAAATAATCAGGGAAAAAATTGAAAATCATGTGCGTCGTTATGCAGTAAAAAATCAACTGGAATTTAAAGCCATAAATACAGAAATTTTTAACTTTTTCGGTAAGCCTCGTAAACAAATGACACTTGAAGAATTAAGGAAGGTTTGGGCATGGCTACAAGACAAATATCCAATGAACAATTAAAATCTCATATCGAAACTCTAGGCAATGCTGGAAATTTAAACGCCACACCTGGTTCGCGTCCTTGGGCGATCGCTGTTAGATTAGAGATGCAGTCGGTCTTAAATGATATTACTTTCAATGCTCGACAATTGAAAGCATGGCGTGACTTGATGAAAAAACAGGCTGGATATCGCCAACTTGTCAATGAACGGGGAAAAGCATTTAAAACTTATGAACAATTCTGCAAGGCTAAACCACCCTTTGGATTAGGTTGTACTCCATCAGAACTTGACCAAGTTATTCAGGAGCTAGAATTAGGCATTGCTAGAGGGCAAGAAATAGAAGCTCCCCTACCTAAATATCCAGGCAAACCAGAGGGATATTTTCAAAGATTTTCTAAAGTAGTTAATGCTTGTCCAGATAATCAGCCAATCAATACGGTCAAAATTGCAAAAATATTAAAGGTTTCCCAAAGTACAGCAAATATTTGGAGAAAAAGATGGTTAGACTTAGGATGGATAGAGCCATTAGCTATAAAAAAACGCGGTTATTATCAAATCACAGATCGGGGAATAAAAATCCTAAAAGAGTGGTTAGAAACAGAGTCATCTTATAACAAAAATAGTAGTCTATGGCTAACTATACCACGTCATAATCCTCAGAAAGTAGCAGATAAGCTAATCGAATCTCTTAACTCTGAGCAACTTAGAGAAATTGTTCAAATTATTTCAACTTCACTAACACCAATTTGATCGAATATTACTACAGTTGTTTGGTCTGCTAGTGGAAGTCTAGAAATTAATACTGTAACGACCTTTTTTGAATTTGCCATAAGTTAATAGTAGTTAATAATGTATTTTAATAAATATTAATTAGAATACAAGTCAGATTATTTAGTGGCTTGTATTCTTCAATTACTATTACTCAACTTCCTGTACCGGAATGGGAAACTTTTCTCCTTTCAAATAAGCATCAAAATTTTGCTTAAAATAAATCCAAGAAGTCACATCATCCTTATCTAAAATAGATTTAGCTGCATTTTTAAACAACGGAACGCGAGTATTCATTTCATCCTGAATTAACTGGGGTAATTCTGCAACACCAGCCACCTTCCCACCCCAGGCACTATAAATGAGATTACCAGAGCGATCGCCCATTTTCATCCATGGCACCCAAGGGCCTATTCTATCCCATGCCAACATTACTTTAGATACAGAAGTTGTGTCAGGATTTTGTAAATCTGCCGTGGGTACTGTCAACTTAAACAATTCGCTAGCTTGATAAAGAGGTTGAGGACTATATTCAGCAAACTTTGGATCGTCGGCGAGGGGGTTGGGATAATTAGAAAATAGGTCAAACTTATAAGTAGTCAACTCCTCATCAACTAATGCAGGCATTGGTCTTTTAAATAACCCCTGTACCGGATTATTGGCCACATGAACTACAGGTAAAACTTTGTCCGTCCAGGGATTTTTCCAAGTATCCAACTTTTCCCCTGTTTCGGGGTCAAGATAAAAGGTTAGTTCCCTGGAAGTAAAATCCCAACCTCCCTCCGGCTTGGGAATACATCTGGCCACACTCATCCCTACTATTTGGAACAAATGCTGTTTTGGCTCCCCAGGAATAAAGGCATAAACCGAACCCTGCCAAGTCAGAAAAGATTGTTGAGCGTCAGTACTAGCACGCACTTTAACCCAGTCTTTTGCTTCCAGGAGTTTTTTGGTGAGATTGACCATTCGTTTGCTGATATAATTTTTTGTCTATAATAATATAGCAATTAGCAATCGGTTATCAGCTATCAGTTTGATTTTTTTGTTTTTTCGTCTAATCTTTTTAGACATACTTTATATGTGAAAGAGAAAATTATAATTCAGAGCTAATTTTAATTACTAAATAGTTAATCAGTAATTATGTAAGCATTCAGCTATTCCTGCGGAATGCTACGCAAACAGCTTTTGAACCTAATAACTTTAGGACTTACGCAGATACGCTATATATAGTACTCATAACTATTGTCCAATAGTTATTGGACTCTATACACAGTGTCTTTGCGTAAGTCCTGAACTTATTAAAGTTAGTTAATAACCTTTTTATTTCCTGCGGAATGCTACGCAAACATAAGTTTTAATTCTCTTTGGAGACTAATTCTTCCTTCAGTATAATAGTAAGTTCATAACTCATAGCTGATAGCTGATAGCTGACTGCTGAATGCTTACCAATTATCAATTACTACAAAAATAATTTATAGAAAGCTGGGGTTAATCATGGATGAATATTTTAATGACTATGAATTTGATAACTTAAATTTTTATAGAGAGAATCATGGTAAACAACTTTACTATAACTGGGGTGGAGAAGTTTGGTGGATAGAATCACCTGGAAAACCTCAAGAAAAGTTGTTTTCTATTATTGGAATGAATGCAACAAAAGTATTTCTTAAACCACATCCAGAATATGGGGAAGCAGGACATAGAATTAATCGAGAAATATGTTTATTTTGCGACTCATCTACTCAAGAAATATTGCACTATTGGCGACCTAGAGAAGGAGTAAAAGAAGTTCCTGTCGTACATATTGCTAACCGAATGGTACAGGGTTTTGTCTCACCAAAAAAAATTGTAATTCCTCAGAATTCTGGATATGTGAAAAAAGTTATAGAAATTCCTTTAGAATATCCTCATCCTTTGGCAAAAGAAACTAAATATCGAGATTATTGCCCTGGAGAAAAGTTTAAAGGAATAGAATATTTTACTTCTAGTGTAGCTCGACCAGGGGTAACAGAAATACCTCCTTCTGAATGGGCGAGAGATTGTCCGTGGATGCCTTGGATGAAATTGGGTTATGCTCATCCGGCTAGGTTAAGGTTTGAAACTACTATTTCTAGGGTAGAATCTTTTGAAGAACTTCATCCTAATTTAGTCAAGTTGGTGAGAGAAACATTGCCAATTTATGAATTTGCTCCTGATGAAAGTGATGAGCCGAATGTGACAAGTATTTTGTATTTTAAGAAGTATTTTGATGCTTATTTAAGAGGGGAAAAATTTCCAATTCCAGAAACTATTTAAGTAAGTTTTAGTAGTAGCGTGTCCAGACTAAAAATGTGGGTTATTTCAGTTATCAGTTATCAGTTATCAGTTATCAGTACCTCTAGCTGTTTGCGCAGGATGACCTAGAAAACCCAGAGGCTTCAAATACGGAAACTTACTTTTTTCATCCCCTTAAAAGGCTATGCTTTATAAAAATCTTTCTTAACATGAAAATTGACACGCATAGACAAGTTATGTTCAAGTCTTTAAAAGGTTTTTGTCAGAGAAAAAGTGTATGAAAAAGTACATTTTTTTTGACAACTTAAGTAATTTTTCCTGTCTACTATGATTCTTTCTCCTTTCTCCTTTTTCCCCTCCTGGGAGGGGCGAGGGGAGGGTCCCCTGCTCCCCTGCTTGCTAGAAGGTTTTCAGGAGTTCCTTATAAGGGATAGCTTAAAAGGGGAGGCTTTAGACCTTATTTTTTGGTAAATACAGGCCGATAATATTTAATTTACTGTCTA
>NZ_JAAHHG010000554.1 GCF_010692555.1 Okeania sp. SIO3B5
AGATTATGATTGTTCTAAACACAGGGGGAGGACATCACCTCTGTATAAACAGCAGTCAGCTTTTTTTTCTGACTGAAGAATCCCGCGTTCGTCATGTCGCGTTAGCGCAACGTCGGGAGTATGTCAAGATTTTCTCGCCTCCTACAGCGGTTTTCCGGTACGATAGACCACAGTAGGGACGTTGCATACAACCTCCCTACAAGGTTTTGATTATGGCGATTTGGTCATCCAGCAAAAGTGAAAAGCGCTTTCATTAATGGATAATGGATAATTGATAATTGATAATTACCTCTGGTTAAAACCGAGAGGATTGAATATAAGGAAATATTTTTTCTTCTCTTGGTCGATTGGATATGGCTCCGAGACCTCGCCATCCCTCGACCGCTTTTTTTCCCCTGAAAAGGGGAGGCTTTAAACCAGAATTATTTAATTATTAATTATTAATTATTCGGTAATTTACCCGTAGCTACTGATAACTGATAACTGATAACTGATAACTGATTCAAGGCATTCGCCAGACTTTAGTAGTTTGATCTACACTTCCACTCACTAAAGTTTTACCATCAGGAGTAATAGCAAGAGAAGTTATTGGTTGAGAATGACCAATAAGTGTTTGTAATTTTTCCTCTGTAATTAGATCCCAAATAGTAATATTTTCACCACCAGCTACTATTTTTTGGTTATCAGGACTGAAAACAATAGATTTGACTGCACCTATATTATTTAGTTGAATTACACTTTCTTTTCGCCCTGTCTGTAAATTCCATAGTCTAATAGTTCCATCTTCACTTCCACTAGCTAAAATTTGATTGTCTGGGCTGACGACGACCGTATTAACTGCCTTGGTATGTCCCTCTAGAGTTTGTCTACGAATACCTGTACTCATGTTCCACAGTCTAATGGTTCCGTCATTACTACCACTAACTAAAATCGTCCCATCTCGGCTAAAAGCTAAAGTATTTACTTCATATTTTTGATCTGGTATTCGGGTAAGTATTCGACTACTTGTTTGAATATTCCAAAACTTCATTAATCGATCGCTGCCAACACTTGCTAATGTCTGTCCATCAGGACTAATTGCCACTGCATTCACTTGGCCTTGATGAGCCAGAATTGTACTTATTAATTTACCTACTCCTAGATCCCAAAATTTGATAGTTTTATCTGCGCTACCACTGACCAAGATTCGACCACTAGGAGTAATTGCGAGAGTAGTTACTGAAGCTGTATGAGCATCTGCAATATTATTTCTTAATTCCCCAGTCTTGAGGTTCCAAATTTTAATTGTATTAGAGCCACCTGTAGCCAGATTTTGACCATCTGGTGTTAGAGCGATCGCATTTACTTCTCCTAAATAACCATTTAAAGTATTTTGCAAAAACCGACTACTATTCAACCCTCGTAACAATAGAATAGGATTTGCAGGAAACATTCTGTAGCGCCAAAAGCCATAAAATTGAGAGGTTGCTACTGCTAATAGCAACATTGTTGATATAGTTATCAGATTATTTTTTAGTTTAATTTTTGACTTATTACGGGATATTTTTGTATCTTTTATTTTTGTCTTAACTTGATATTTAGTTTGAGTTTTTCCGGCTGTTATTTTAGTATTTTCTCTGCCTGGTTGAGTTTGGTTAAGAGGGGAAGAAATTCTAGAACTTTCTGTAGCAGAAGTATCTTCTATATCAATTTCTGCTATACACTGCAAAATCATTGCTGGAGTTTGAGGTCTATTTCCTGGGAAAGGAGCCATCAAATAATCAACTATATCTGCCAGTTTCTTTGATATGTGGGGAGCAGATTTTCGCCATTGTAACTTTCCCGAACGAGGATTTTCTGCAAAGGCTGTCGGAGGCTTACCTGTTAATAAATATACAAAAGTACGTCCTAAAGCAAAAAAGTCTGATTGAGGTACAGCTTTACCATTAGTTTGCTCTGGGGCAGTATATCCTGGTGAGACAATACCTGTAACATTTTGCCCCTGCCCTACTTTAACCAAGTAAGTTTCAGAGACTTCTCTAACAGTACCAAAATCTATCAACACCAATTGGCCATTTGGCCTGCGCATGATGTTGTGGGGCTTAATATCTCTATGAAAATAATTTTGCTGATGAACTCTTTCTAATATTTCCGATAATTGTGTCAGCCAATCTACTGCTTGAGTTTGATTTATTGGCCTATGACGGCGACTTTTCATCCAATCCTGTAAATTTGCACCACCAATAAATTCCATTACAAGGCAGTGTATCGGTTCGTCACTATTTTCTGGGAAAAATGTAAAATAACCATCTTCTTCTATTCTGGGAATCCCAGGGTTTCGTAAACTGATTAGTACTTGTGCTTCTTGCTGAAACAGAGATATAGCTTTGGGATGACTTTTCAGTAATACCTTTAGAACTTTTTCTACACCTCGATCGTCTACTAAATAAGTTTTCCCAAAACCTCCTCCTCCAAGGGGTTTGATGACGCGGTACCTATTTTGCAGCAGCAATTCTGAGCCACATTGACAACAAGTGTGTCTACCAGCATTTAATGGATCAGAGGGATTGGGACAGTTGGGATTAAGGCAGTAACTCACAGAAGCCAGATACCCAGATTTGTATAGCTTTGCTTTACTACACTATAGCTCGAAGTTGTCTTCTTTAAAACTTTTGGCAAAATATTGTTCATTTTTGCTGATTTTTTGACTTGAATATGTTTAATATTTCTATAAATAATCAAAATAATCAATTTTTATCTTTTCAGTGGCGGGTTTAATATCCCACCATTAACGGGGGTGCTGAAAATTGTTTGAGGTTATCAGACATGGAGTGGCGTGTCGAAGACTCTCCATGACTTTTCCCTTATGTCTTCTGCCTTCTGCCTTCTTCAAAGTTTTAAGTTCCAACCAGCGACTGCCATACACCCCCATCCAATAATCAAGGCAATTCCACCTATGGGTGTAATTGCTCCTAATAATTTTATCCCTGTCAGACTTAGAGCATATAAACTTCCAGAAAAAATTGCTATGCCAATAATAAAAGCATAGCCAGCTGCCAACATTAATCCTTGAGGTAACTCTTCAATAGTTAATAAAAAAGCCACCATTAACAGAGCTAAGGAATGATACATTTGTAAACGAGCACCTGTCTGAAAAATATCTAGAGAGTATTGACTAAGCTTTTCTTTCAAAGCATGAGTAGCAAAAGAACCACCGACTACAGACAATCCTCCTAGAATAGATGCTATTACTAAAAAAACTCTAGTCATTAATTTTTTACCCCTATTTAATTATAAAATTAACCCTAATTTTTATCTATTTTTATCTTCACTACTTTTATCTAAGTCTTGATAATATTCCTACTTTAGTTGTTATTTAATATTAAGCATTTGAGCACTTAAGCTATATAGCTTATTTGTAACAGTCATATGGAGAATATAAAACCTAAATAAGTCTTAGCTTAATCCAAGTTTTACTGACAAACTGTAGACAAATTGTAGTTATATTATATTTATTTTCAGTTTCTTGAGTACCCAGTTTCAATATTCTTTAACAATTATTGAACTTACTAACGAGTAGCTTCCAGCAAGCTGGAGTAGTAGAAGCTAGTGCTATTCATTGCTTGTCTTTGGATAGAAAAACCATTGCTTTCTATAATTTTGATAATATCAGCTTCACGATGCTGATAAGCACGAGTTGTTTTACTTGGTCCAGGAAATAACTCGCCTACTTTTTTCAATAAACTTAAAGCTAAAGTTTTTGGTGCAAAGCTAATAATAAATCTAGATTCTGCTAAAGAAATCAAATGATTAATCATATCTGCAACTTTTTCTTGAGGATAATGTATCAGCACATCCAAACAAATAACTGTATGATATTTACCACTTAAAGTTTCTAAATCTTGAGCAACAAAATTAACGTTACCCATACTAATTAAACTAGACTTAGCACGTTGATATGCTTCGGCGATCATCTTTTCTGATATATCACTACCATAGATAACAGCCCCTGCTTTAGCCAAGGGAATACTCAAACTACCAACTCCACAACCTGCATCGCAAATTGATAAACCTGATAAATTCCCATCTTCTTGTAGCCAATTTAGAACATTATCAACGGTTTGTTGATGTCCCTTTCTAATATCTAATTGTACTTTATTGACTTGGCCCTCTCCATAAATTCTTTGCCACCGCTCAAAACCAGTGGAATTAAAATATTTCCGAACAATTATTTTGTCGTCTGTCTTACTTTTCATATTTATCTAATGCTAAAATACTTCTCAAGTGACATACTCCCACACTAATTACAGGAATCAGATGTGGGCTTATCAGCTACTTTTCTATAATAACATTGACTGAGCTACCAATGGATGCCCCACCTCTGTAATTGATTTAAAATTGACTTAATTGTACTTCTTTATATTAATGGTGGAACAAATCTTTGAGCAATACTTGAGCTGATTTCTTGATATTAATTGCAGCATTTAAGTAACGTCCAATTGATAGATTACATTGAGTACGAAAGTTTGTAAACTATCCTAGTCCAAACAAAATAGTCAAGGCAATTTCTAGTTTCTCAAACATACTTTTCGAGAATTATCTTTTCTGTAGCGGGTTTAATACCCCACCGTCTAAACGGTACTGAAAATTGTTTGGAATTTGAATCCATAATCAATTTTCCCTTCTGCCTTCTGCCTTCTTCAAGAATAATTGGCAAAAGTTAGAAAAAACTAGACATCAGAAATTGAGAGGATGGTTTAGACTTAACTCAATTATTATTACCTATCTTAGGGGCAAAAAAATTTTCACCATGAATTTTTTTTCTACAAATATCTTTAAGCAAATAACTAGCAAAGTCCAATTACTAAGTTTACTGTCCATTACCCTAATATCTTTGTTCCCACTATCAGCTAGAGCGACTAAATTACGAGTAGGAGTTGCAGGTTCACCCCCCTTTGTAATTAAGGATGGAGAGTATGGAGATGTTAAAGGTATAAGTATAGACATTTGGCAGGAACTAGCTTCCTTAGAAGGACTAGAATACGAACTTTCTCCACAAGATAGTGTCAGGGATAGTATTGATAGTATCACTAGAGGAGAACTCGATCTTGTTATTGGGCCAATTAGTATAACCTCTGATCGCCTGGAACAAGTGGCTTTCACTCAACCTTACTTTCTGGCCAATATTGGTTTATTAATGAGTGGAGAAAGACCTAAGCTTTGGAGTAGAGTTCAACCTTTCTTTGGCCTTGCTTTTATATCTTCGGTAAGTCTATTAGTTGTTCTCCTATTTACAGTTGGTAATCTTTTGTGGTTAGCAGAAAGACGGCGCAATACTGAACAATTTCCGAAGGACTATTGGCATGGTATTGGTAATGGTATGTGGTTTGCTTTGGTGACTCTAACCACTGTGGGATATGGCGATCGCGCTCCGATTACTAAAACGGGACGTATAATTGCTGGAGTATGGATGATTATAACTATGGTGACAGTTTCTTCTCTCACTGCGGGTATTGCTACAAGTTTAACTCTTTCTCTATCCGATCAAACAGTTTTACAATTTACTGCTCCTGAAGACATTGCAAATTCTAGAATTGCTGTGGTTAGAGGTTCCACTGGTGAGAAATGGGCACAAAGATATGGTGCTCGTATTAGTCAGACTAGCACTTTGCAAGAAGCAATTGATTTGGTGAGGTTAAATGAAGTGGATGGTGTTGTTTTTGATACTCCTGCTCTTAAGTACTATCTACATACTCATCCTAATGAAAACTTGAAATTATCTCCTGTTTCTTTTGCTAATGAAAGTTATGGTTTTATAATATCCCCTGGTAGTTCTTTCTTAGAAGATTTTAATATTAGGATTTTAGAAATGCAGGAAAGTGGCAAAATAAGGGAAATAGAGTCTCAATGGTTATCTTATTGAAAGAAGGAAGAAGGAAGAAGGAAGAAGGAAGAAGGAAGAAGGAAGAAGGAAATAAGAAGGAAAAATATTGCGTTGTCTGAGTTTTAAGCTGTTTATCTGTCCTAACCTTTCCTTCGATTGTTATATTTTTACTTTGATATAGTAGAAACTATCTTAGTAATAATATTTTTGCTAAAAACCCTAAATATTTTGATATAGCAGGGAACAGAGAAGAGTAGGAAAATAATTTCTCTATCTTACGGATCATTATCAACATAAGTCCTAACAAACTTGTTCCTTGCTATAGTTAAAAACGAAAAATTAAGATTTTAAAACGCATTTTACCGAATAATTAATAATTAATAATTAATAATTAAATAATTCTGGTTTAAAGCCTCCTCTTTTAAGGGGAAAAAAAGCGGTCGAGGGATGGCGAGGTCTCGGAGCCATATCCAATCGACCAAGAGAAGAAATAATATTTCCTTATATTCAATTCCGTAGCGGTTTTAACCAGAGGTAATTTTTTCTTAATGCAAAATCCAAAAGATTACACAAGAACGATGATTTTCCTGACCCTGTTGGA